>JBILTI010000318.1:0-3499 GCA_044371595.1 Bacteriovoracaceae bacterium | reverse complement strand
ATGAGGCACGAGTCCTTGTGGGCAACCTCTTCGTCGACGCCGATGATGTCCTTCAGGAAGTAGAAGAGGAGCGTCCGCGACGACAGGATGCCGTGCACGGCCTCGTGGCCCAGCGGCGACAGCGAGAGGAACTTGCTCTCGTCCTCGAGCACGAGCTCGCGCTTCTTAAGGTTCGTCAGCGCCGTGGAGACGGAGCCCTTCGTGAGGCCCATCTCGTGGGCGATGTCCGTGACGCGGGCGTAGCCTTTCGACTCCTTCAGCTTGTGGATGGCGAGCAGGTAATGCACCATCGAATGCGTCAGGTCGTTATCGTGCGTGTGCTGGATGCTAGGTTTTTTGTCGGGCATGCCCTATAACTTACTTATCCCCCCGATACCCGTCAAACGATAAATATTTGTTGCAGCAAAGTGGAACTTCAAGGACTTAAGACGCTCCTTAACCCGCTGAATTCATTGTTCCTTAAGGGGAAGGAATTGCACGCCCTTCTACCCCGTCATCGACGTGATAAAATCAATGAAGCAGCAGCTCCTCCGTCCGCTCCTCGCTCTCCTTCTGGTGCCGTCGCTGACGCTCGCGCAGCCGATCGACCAGACCGCGAACTCCGTCGACTCGCAGTTCGCGACGCCGACGAACCTAACCGACGACCAGATGACTAAGGCACGCGACTTTGTCCACCGCGGCATCCGCGACCGCGTCTACAACGAGAAGTGCGCGGCCGTGAACGACTGTAAGGACGACGACGGCCTGCCGCTCGAGGAGATGATCGGGAAAGCGTACGCGATGGTCGGTATGATGGCGGGGGGATTGGTGCGGAGTCCGGAGACGCCGGCGGCGACGGCGGGGGTACAGCCCGGGGCGACGGGAGATGCAGCTCAAAGAGTAGACCCAGCTCAAGCACGACCAGCAGGAACAGCTCAAACCGGAGGTCCTGCCGGCAACGCCAACCAACGCCCCGAAGAACAACGCGACTACTGTATCATGGTCGCCGCCGGCTACGAGGCCGTCGCCGGCATCATGCAGGCCTCGATGCAACGGCGGGCCGACAATTCGATCAACCAGCAGGGCGACGAACAGATCAAGGCCCTCCTCCGCCTCCGCGAGACCCACAGGACCCGGGAGAAGACCTCGAAGTACCAGTCGCTGGTGTACGCCGGCGTCACCGCCTGCTACGTGGGCCTCGCGTCCACGGGAACGGCGATGAACACGGCGATGATCCTGAAGATGTCCGGTGCCGGCGCGCTCACGCTGCTCTACATGCGGAAGGCCAACAAGCACAAGACCGCGGCGAAGAAGATCGGCGAGGTCATCGACTCGATGGAATGGGCGGGGAAGAACTGCAACCCGTGGACGAAGACCGCGTGCTTCTGCGCCGAGGCCACGTCGAAGACCCTCTACCCGACCGAGTTCCAGGAAGTCTGCGTCCTTAACAACGGGAACCCGGAGACGCCGCGGATCGCCCTCGGCTGCGCGGCCACGGTGGACAACAAGGTGAGCTACGATAAGGAATGTAAGTGCCGGCAGAACAACAGCTGCCTCCGCGCGAACCTCAACGCCTACAACCCGCGGTTCGGCGTCGGAGCGAACCTCATGAACGAGGCCAACCGCACCTTCGACACCTTAAGCACCGGGGACATCGACCAGGGGCAGATCGACCGCGCCTCGCTCCGCCAGGCCGCGATCGCCTCCCGGATCGCTGCGAAGTATGGCGCGAAGCTGCCGACGCCGGCGCTGCAGACCGAGCAGCAGCGGGCCGTGGCCAAGGCGATGGGTGAGTTCCTACCGGCGAACATCGCGGGCATCGCCGCCGCGGCCCGGCCGGTGAACGGTAGCGGCGTGCGGGAGACCGGCATCGGCGCGGCCGCGATCAGTAAGATTCCGCCGAAGGTGCGCGAGCGCCTCGCCGAGGCGATCAGCGTCGGCTACCAGAACGGCGGCGGCGCGAGCGCCCCGGCCGCCGAGGACCCGGGCTTCGTCATGCCGGCGCTCCCGGGAATGGAGGAGTCCCCCCAGGGCGGCACCGAAGTCGTGAACTTCGCGGAGGCGGCGACCAGCAAGGCGGAGGTCTCGAACCTTCCGACGACGCCGATCTTCGAGATCATCTCCAACCGGTACCGGCGCTCCGCGTGGAGCCGCCTCGACACGCAGGGAAACTAGCCGTGGCTATTCGCCGAGGTGATTGAACTGGTCGACGCGAACCTGGTGCCGCCCCCCCTCGAATTCGGTCGAGAGGAAGACGTCCGAGATTCTCTTCAGGAGCTCCGCCGCGGTCTTCCGACCGGAGAGGCACAGAACGTTGGCGTCGTTGTGAAGCCGGGCCATCCGCGCGTCGTCCTCGTCGCGACAGAGGGCGGCGCGGATGTCCTTGTAGCGGTTCGCGGCCATGCTGACGCCGATGCCGGAGCCGCAGAGGAGGATCCCGGGGGCCCGCTCGCGCCGGACGTTCTCCACCAGCAGCTTAACCCACTCGGGATAGTGGGTCGATTCGGGTACGTGGGTCCCGAGGTCGACGACCTCGAAGCTCCGCCGGAGGTGCTCGAGGAGCGGTTGCTTTTCCTGGAAGGCGGCGTGGTCGGAGGCAACGAAGAGTTTTTTCATGCCGAAAGCTTAGCAGGAATCGGGAGGCTTTTGAAAGCCTCCCTTCGTCACTGAGTGATGATCCCCAGCACCCGGCGGTTCTCGGGGGTCGAATTCTCCCGGATCGGCTTCCGGTCGCAGTAGCCGTAGGTCGAGATTCGCGACGGCGGAATCCCGGACTCCTCGACGAGATACTCCTTCACCGCGTTCGCCCGGTCTTCGGAGAGCTCCTTGTTCCGCGTGCTCTGGCCCACATTGTCCGTGTGGCCCTGGATCTCGAGCTTCGCCCCGGGATGCTCCTCGAGGAACCGGGCGAGGGAATTCAGGCGCGCGTTCGCCTCGTCGTTGAGCTCCCTCTGCCCCGTCGGAAACAGGACCTCGAGGCGCATGCTGACGCGCGCTCTCCGCTCGCAGCCGTAGCTCGAGACGAGCTTGTCCGGCGGCGTCCCCGGGCAGCGGTCGGCGGCGTTCACGATGCCGTCCCGGTCGTCGTCGGACGGGGCCGCGGAGACCGGCGCCGCGGGAGCTGCGGGGGGACGGCGCCGGGTACGCCGGTTTCTTCTTCCCGTCGTAGATCTCCCTGTCCGGGCCGAAATAGTAGGTCAGCGAGCCCTGCGGCATGACGGCGAAGATCTCCCGGCCCGGAAAGCCCTCGTCGGCGTCGTCCTCGTCCTCCGAGTTATAGGGCATCTTCCCCACGTACTGGTTGTCGCCGTAGACCGAGACCACGAGGTCGTCGGTGAGGGCGTACTCGACCCCCGCGCCTAGGCCCAGGATCGGCGTAAACTTATCCCCTTCGTTGATCCGGTTGAGGTACAGCAGGTCGTAGACCTGGGCGTTGATGTCGGTGTTTTCGAACTCGTAGTGCGAGTAGTTCAGCTGGAGCGCGTCGGCGGGGGTGAGGTGGTAGCGGGCGTGCAGGCCC
>JBILTI010000319.1:0-3499 GCA_044371595.1 Bacteriovoracaceae bacterium | reverse complement strand
GAATATAAAGATCAGCCCCAGGGCGACGGAGGCCAATCCCAGCGTCGTCAACGCCTGCAGCGCGAAGACAGCGGCGCTGCTCAACTCGCAGGTCTTCTTCGGCGTCCCGAAGAAGAGGTGGGTTGCAGACCAGAGCGCGAGTCCGAAGACAAAGGAGATCGGTTCCATGGAGGAAATCGTACTGCGTTCGATTTTATTAGTACAAATGAAAAGTGATCACCCTTTCCGCCCCGCTTTTTTTGCCCGGCGCCGATTGCGCGTGGCCTCCCCCTTGCAAGTTCTCGGCGAAGAGATCAATTTTTTGAGGAGGCTTCAGATGATTAATCGAGTAGAACTACATAACGGGATGATCGTCCGCAGCGCGGACGGGGACAAGCTAGGCCGGATCATCGCGATCGACGACCGCGGGATCCAGTTGGAGAAAGGGATCTTCTTCCCCAAAGAGTACCACGCGTCCTTCGACCAGGCGGATCAGGTTTCGAACGGCGACCTCTACCTCAAATGGGGCACGCATTTGGTTGAGGAACAGTTCGACTCCTTTTACGGGGCCGGTTCTTACCGGAAGGAGACGGAAGACGGGGAGCAGTGGACCGATTACAAAAGCGCGACCTTCGGGGACGCGACGGAAACGTATCAGCGGATCCCCCTACGAGAGGAAGACGTCCGCGTGAACCAGAAGGGAATGCGGGACACGGGTCGCGTCCGGATCTACAAGACCGTGCGGACGGAGGATCAGCATTTCAGCGTACCCGTAAGGCGGGAAGAAGTGCACATCGAGCGGGTTCCAGGGACCGGTCAAAGTGTGACATCGGATGATGCGAACATCGAACTCAAGGACGACACCGTGACCATTCCGATCCGGGAAGAGCAGGTCGAGGTCACGAAGCGGCCGAAGGTGCGCGAGGAAATCCCGGTCCATAAAACTTCGAACCAGGTGGGCCAGGAAGTCTGTGAAACGGTCAAGAAGGAAGACGTCCGGATCGAAAAAGACGACGACTACCTCGATCCGAACGACCACGACGCCCATCCTTAGATTGGCGCAAGCGGCGGCATGTAAAAACGATAGGGAACCCTCGATGCGGAGGCCCGTATCCGTTCGTTAGCGACATCGCTTCCGGAAACCCCGGTTCGTGAGTCGGAGAGTTCGATCTCATCGGGCGCAAGGCCGCCGAAGGGGTAGAGGTCTTCGTCCTCGTCGATAAGTTCGGCTCTAACTCCGACCGCTCCTGTGTCCGCTGGCTCCGAAGCCTCGGCGCCCGCGTCCACCTCCTCGCGGCCGGGATCGGAAAAGCCTTCTACAAGAAGCTCTACGTCTTCGACGGGGAGGGGCTGCCGGCCCGTCGGGAAGGAACCGGGGCCCGGGGCGGCGACCCGCGACCTCTATCACGCGACCGTGCGGCAGAGCGAGGGCTCTCGGTACTTCAACTATATCGATCCGAAAGGCACTATGCCGAAAAGAAGGGAGGCCAGCAGGGGCTCCCTTTTATTATCCTCTCTCCCAAACATTAATCCTGCCCGCCGGGACTAGAACGGTCGTTCGGACCCTACTGGGCGCTCGCGCGAGGGATTACACGGTATCGTTTTTGGCCTCCATTGAACTCTACGTCTTTTATCGAGTTCCTATCCTGGTTGTTCGTCGCACTCGCAGTCGAGACCTTGGACTGGTAGGACCTCTGGGTTGCGTTCATGCTCACACAAAGGTCAGCGATCTCGATCCTCGGGCACTCCCGCTGGATCAAGTCGGAGATCGTGTTAAACGACTCGACGAGCTCTTCGAGCGAGAGGCTCTTTGAGTTCTTGCATACCAAGTGGAGCGTCTCGGCAATCTGCCGGAGCGGCCGGAAGCGCTTCATTTCCTCGACGCCCCAGGCAACCAGGGCGCCGACCCCAACGACTGCGCCTGCGACCATTGCTACGGGGTTGGCGTAGGCCGTGCCGATGATCAGGTCGAGGATCGCCGACGTCTTGGGCTTTGCCAAGGCTTCAACCTCCGCGACGAGCTCATCGATCGATAGGTCCGAGCGGAGGAGCTTCCGGCGGCTTCCCCACCAGATAACGACCTTGTCGTCCTCGGCCACCGTTAACCGGACGCTATCTTTTGCTGCTTCTGTCCCCCTTGTCTTGCATCCTCATCACATGCGTAAGTGAAAACGTTAGCCGCGCGGGGGAGCTTCGTGGGCAGACCTGGGAGCTCCCTAGAGGAGGTGCTCGAGGAGGTGCGACGGGATCCGCAGCAGCTGGTACATGATCTGCTTGTAGAGGCCCGCGTCGGCGTGGATGTCCTCGCAGTCTTCGGCGTTCCCCTCAGAGTTCAGCCGGTAGCTGTTGTTCATCCGGACCTGGATGTTGTCGCGAACTTCGCGCGTGAGCTCCGGGGAGCCCGAGCAGAACACCGCGAGCTCGGTGTTGTAGAAGCTAGAGCGGTTATCGATGTTGTAGGAGCCGATCATGAACGAGTCGTTGTTGAAGACGATCGACTTCGAGTGGATCCCCCAGGCGCCGTTCCGGATTCGCTCGTCGGGGACGTGGCCCTCGCCGGAGTAGCGGCCCCGGTAAACGTAGGCGCGGAAGTTTTCGAGCGGCGTGAACTGCCGCACGGTCGTCGTGAAGGTCGTCGAGATCGGGACCGCGTCGGAGGAGACGAGGCTGTTCGTGAAGAGGCGCACGCGGGCGTTCCGCTCCTGGATCAGCTCCATCAGGCGGTCGGTGATCTTGCTCCGGAGGAAGTACGGCGACTCGATCACGACCTCGTCGCGGACCTTGTCCTCCATCCAGCGGGTCATCTCCTGCCGGAGGAGGCGGAAGCGCCGCTGGTAGTCTTCGGTGTTCCGGGCCTCGCGGCTCGTCGCGCCCTCGCGGTCCGAGGCGAAGGTCACCTCGGGGCAGGTGCGCTCGGGGGTGTCGTTGAAGCTCCGGAGGCCATCGACCTCGACGACGCGGCGTATCCGATCCACCTCCGGGTCCGGCGCGAACACCCGGCGGGCCCGCTCCTGCTGCTGGTCGAACAGGAACTGTTCGAGGCTATCGCCGTTCTCCGAGTTCACGGCCACGGGCCGCTGCGGGGGCATCGGCGTCTCCATTATCGGTGAGTTCCAGTAGTTGTCGAACGTCTGCTGCATGTGCCGGACGACGTCGCCCTTAACGATGACGTCGCGGTCGAGGTAGTTGAACTGGCGGTGGAGGTCGAAGTACTCGTCGGCGATGTTCCGGCCTCCGGTGAGGGCCTCCTCGCCGTCCATCACCATCAGCTTCCGGTGGTTCCGGAACTGCGTGTCGTTCACGTGGATCAGCGGCGCCGGGTTGTAGTAGCGGATCTCGATCCCCGCGGCGCGGAGTTCCTTGGCGTAGTGCTCGTTGAGCGCGAACTCCCCGGGGAACTTGTCGACCATGATCCGGACCTTCACCCCGCGCTTTGCGGCTTCACGGAGCTCCTGGAGGATGAGGCGGCCCGAGACGTCGGGGTCGAAGATGTAGTACTCCATGTCGATGCTCTTCTTCG
>JBILTI010000316.1:0-3510 GCA_044371595.1 Bacteriovoracaceae bacterium | reverse complement strand
TCGGCGTCGGCGAGGTCCGCTTCCTCACGAGCGGATCGCCGCGGGCCTTCGAGCGCTTCACGGGCCGCGAGCGCGGCTTCGTCGGGGGTCTTCCCTTCCTCTACGGATCGAACCCGCTCTCGCTCTTGGGTTCCGTCACCGGCGACGCCTCCGTCTTCCGCGTCGGCGACACGGTCTTTCCCGGGCAGGGGATCTGCGGCGTGGTCGCCGGCGCCCTCCAGCTCGATCACCGACTGAAGTAGATCGGTTTAAGTTTCCTAATCCGAACCCGCGCTCCGTGCTACGATTCTACCAGATAAACAAACGGAAGATGAGGATGAAAACGAACGAACGCGGCGATCGGCCTCGCCGAGGGCCTTCGTTTTTATGTTTACAACGCCGCGGTCGGTGCGCTCGGGACGGCGCTCTCTCTGGACCTCGCGCTGAACATCCGGGCCGACGGCAACATGGTCTTGAACCGCGGGCGGGTCTTCTACTTCGTCGACCAGACCAACGGCCGGTACGGCCAGCTCATCCACACCGGCACCGCCCGCCAGCGTCGGTGGAAACGGTCACCTCGACTCGGTCAACGGGGGAGGGACCTTTATCAACTGGTTCACCTGGAAGAGCGACCGAAAAAACGACCTCGGCTTCATCGCCCAGGAGGTCGAGCGCGTGATCCCGGAGGTCGTGACGAAGCAGGTGGATCCGAAGGGGAGAGAGGCGAAGTCCGGGAAGTACGCAAACCTCGTGGCGCTCCTCGTGGAAGGCCTCCGCGCGCGTCGAGGCGGCCCTCGCGGGGCCCTAGCTCAGGACCCGCACTTCCAGCGCCTTCGAAACCTTGAGGTTCATGTCCCGCTGCGGGAAGGCCATCTCGATTCCCGCCTCCTTGAACCGATCGTCGATCTCGAAGCGGATCGCGCTCCGGACCTCCGCGAGCGTCGAGATCCGGTCGAGGTTGCACCAGAAGTGGAGCTGGAACATGAGGCTGCTGTCGGCGAAGTCGTCGAAGACCACGACCGGCTTCGGCGCGGCCAGGACCTCGGGCGTTTTGCCGAGGATCTCGAAGCAGAGCTCCCGGACCCGCCGCACGTCGCTCCCGTAGGCGACGCCGAAGGCGAGCGTGGTGCGGACGACGGGATCCTCGTACGACCAGTTCAGGACGCTCTTCTCGAGGAAGAAGCTGTTCGGGACGACGAAGATCTTCCCCTCGGCGTTCTTCACCTGCGTGCTCCGCGTTCCGATCGCGAGGACCGCGCCGGAGATGCTGTCGAGTTCGACGATGTCGCCGACCTTGATCGGCTTCTCGACCAGGAGGATGATGCCGGAGATGAAGTTATTGACGATGTTCTGCGACCCGAACCCCACGCCGATCGCGAGGGCGCCGCCGAAGACCGTGAAGACCGTGAGAGGGATCCCCGCTATCGCGAGGGAGAGGGTCACGAAGCCGGCGAGGCAGCCGTAGAACGCGAAGGTCTGATAGGTGTGCTGCGAGCTCCGGTCGTCGACGAACGGCTTGATGAGTCGGCGGTCGATCGCCCGGGCCGCAACGCGTGAGAGCCGCGTCGCGAAGAGCAGCATGGTGAGCGCCATGACGAGGTTTCCCAGTGAGAGCTTGATGCCCCCGATGGCGAAGAGCTTGTGGTTCCAGATGAGGGCCACGGGACCCAGAAACTCGTTGACCTTTTCCAGCATGGATTCCTCTAATATTTCGGGTGCTTGAAGTCATATAAATTTGTCACGGGCCATGGACTTCGTCTAGTGTTTGATATATAAAACTCTACCATGACCAGAAGCTATTTCACCCACCTCGCAGCGATCCTGCTCGTCCACGTGCTGGCACTCTTGGGGACGTGGCAGCTGTCCCGGTCGGAGTACGTCCGGAACCAGGTCACCCGGTTTAGCACCGGGGCGCTGAAGCTCCAGGTCGCCTCCCAGGTCATGATGACTTCCCCAGCGAAGAAGACGGCGGCCAAGGCCCCCGCGGCGCCGGCCGCGAAGCCGCGGCCCGAGGCCGCGCCGGAAGAAGCGCCTAAGGCCCAATCGCTTCCCGGTCACGTCACCGGTTCCGAGGCCGGCACCGTGGCCGCCGGAACCACCGACGTCCTCGCGGTCTACAAGGCCGAGCTCCGCGGCCTCATCGACAAGAACAAATATTACCCGGCCATCTCCCGGCGCCTCGGCCAGACGGGAACCGTGGTTGTCGCCTTTACGTTGCTCGAAGATGGGCATATCATTGACGTCAGGATCGACAAGCCATCCCGCTACGACAGCCTGAACGACTCGGCCCTCGCCGCCGTCAAGAAGGTCGAGCGGTTCCGCCCGGTTCCGAAGGAAGTCGGCGGAAAGATGGACGTCAAGGTCCCCGTTAAGTTTGTAACCCTCTAGTCTGTTAGATAAAAAAGGAATTTTATGCGCTTGATTGACTTCATCAACGCGGGTGGATCGATCACCTGGATCCTTGTCGCCATGAACGTACTGGGCCTTTCGCTCGTTTTCTGGCGGCTCTTCATCTTCCGCGATTTTAAAAAGAAGCTCGACGGCGAGGCGACGGCGCTGGCCAAGGACCTCGGGGCCCGGCTCAAGACCACGAACCTCCTCGCGCACCTTGACCTCGTGAAGGACGGCATCTCCCAGCGCGTGCACGAGCTCGAGGTCGGCATGACGAGCATCAAGGTGATCGCCACGACGGCGCCGCTCCTCGGGCTCCTCGGGACGGTCATCGGCATCTACGAGGCCTTCCAGGTGATCTCCGCCAAGGGCCTCACGGACCCGGGCCAGTTCGCCTCGGGGATCTCCTACGCCCTCATCACCACCATCGTGGGCCTCATCGTCGCGATCCCGCACTACATCGCCCACAACTACCTCTCCGGAGAGCTCGATTCGCTCGAGATAGAAATGGAAAAACAGATAGCTCCGCTCCTGAAGGCCGAGTAGGTTATGGGACGCCGTCACCGCCGCGAATCGCTGGCCATGGACCTGACACCGCTTATCGACATGGTGTTCCTGCTCCTCGTGTTCTTCCTCGTGACCTCGACGTTCAAGAAAGACGAACTCGCCCTCCTCCTGAAGCTCCCGAAGACGGAGCAGGGGAGCGGCGCCGAAAAGAAGATCGATCAGCTGACGATCGAACTCTCGGACGAGGCCGTGGCCGTGAACGGGAAGAAGTCGTCCCTCGAAGAGCTCCCAGGGACGTTAGAGAAGGCCCAGAAGGACACGCTCGTTAACCTCCGGGTCGACGGCGAGGTTCGGTACACGCGGCTCGTGAAGGTCCTCGACCTCCTCCAGGCGAACAAGCTAGAGAACATTTCGCTGATCACGGATAAGGATAAATAGCTAGCGTGGCCAGCGGCCCGGCAGGGATTTCAGATCCCCGCGGGCCACGCCGTCCTTGCTCCGGAAGGCGAACGTTGCGGCGGCTGGGCCTCGTCCGCCTCCAGGAGACCGAAGAACATCCCGTCGAGCGTCTGCTGCGCGACCCGTTGACGGCCCCCGACGTCGGCGGCGCGGACCGTCGTTTCGAGGCGCTCT
>JBILTI010000315.1:0-3512 GCA_044371595.1 Bacteriovoracaceae bacterium | reverse complement strand
ATCTTTAAGGTAAAACACGGGGGACGTTTCGGGGAGGAAGGCTTCCACCTTCCGGGAGCTTCCGCCCTTTCCAAGGATCACCTGGTCGCAGTCGTCCGACGTCAGGAACGCGCCGGTTTCCCAGAAGTCACGGTCGGCCCAGCTCTCGAGGAAGGACGGTGACCCGGTCATCTAGTACATCCAGGGAAACTTCTCGAACTCGGCCTGGCGTTTTTCGAGGAACGAGTTGCGGCCCTCCGAGGCCTCGTCGGTGCTGTAGGCGAGGCGGGTTGCTTCGCCTGCGAAGACCTGCTGGCCCACGAGGCCGTCGTCGATGAGGTTGAAGCCGAACTTGAGCATCCGGATCGCGGTCGGTGATTTGGAGCAGATGGTCTTCGCCCACTCGAGGCCCGTCGTCTCGAGCTCCGCGTGCGGCACGACCTTGTTCACCATGCCCATCTCGTAGGCTTCCTGGGCCGAGTACTTCTGCTCGAGGAAGAAGACCTCCCGGGCCCGCTTCTGGCCCACCTGCCGAGCGAGGTATGCAGAACCGAAGCCGCCGTCGAAGCTCGCGACGCGGGCGTCGGTCTGCATGAAGGCTGCGTGCTCCCGAGACGCGATGGTGAGGTCGCAGACGACGTGGAGCGAGTGTCCGCCGCCGACGGCCCAGCCGGGGACTAGGGCGATCACGACCTTCGGCATGAAGCGGATCATCCGCTGGACCTCGAGGATGTGCAGCCGCCCGTGGGCCACCGGCATCCCGGGTTGGCCGTCTTTGTATTCGTAGCCGGACTTGCCCCGGACCGTCTGGTCGCCGCCGGAGCAGAAGGCCCAGCCCCCGTCCTTCGAAGAGGGGCCGTTGCCCGTCAGGAGGATCGCGCCGACGTCGTTCTGTCGGTGCGACCATTCGAGCGCCGTGAGGAGCTCGTCGACGGTCTGCGGCCGGAAGGCGTTCCGCAGGTCGGGCCGGTTAAAGGCGATCCGAACCGCGCCGGTGTGGCGGGCCTTATGGAACGTGATGTCTTCGAACTTTACGTCGATAACTTCGGTCCAGTCATCGGGATTGAAGAGCGGGGAGATCATGGCAACCTCTGTCGTCTAGTTGTGTGCGTAGTAGATGTAGGCGATCCCACCGAAGACCGGGACGTATCCGTAGACCTTGAAGTCCATGTTCCGGCGCATGATCTCGACGAACGTCTCCGCCGAGGGAAACGCCTCGGAGGACGCGATCAGGTACTCGTAGGCGTCCTTCCGCTTCGAGATGAGGCCGAAGAGCGGGACGTAGAGGCGGAGCATCCCGAAGTAGAGTTTCCGGAAGAGCGCGTTCTTCGGCTGGCCGAACTCGAGAACGAAGACGGCGTTGGAGACCCGGCCCAGCTCGCGGAGCCCGAGGTCGAGGTTCTCGACGTTCCGGATGCCGAAGGAGATGGTGGTGACGTCGAAGGTCTTGTCGGCGAAGGGAAGCTTCTGGATGTCGGCGACCTTGAACTCGACCGGGAGCGGGTTGGCCTTCGCGCGCGCGAGCGCGAAGTCGATCATCCCCGGGGAGAAATCGATTCCAACGACCTGGCCCGGGCACGACTCCTTCAGCTTGAAGGCGATGTCGCCGGTGCCGGTGGCGCAGTCGAGCGCGGTCCGCGGGTTTCCGCGGAGGGCGAACTTGATGAACTTGCGCTTCCAGAGCCGGTGCGTCCCCACGGAGAGGACGTCGTTCAGGAGGTCGTACTTGTGGGCGATGTCGTTGAACATGACCCGAACGAAATCGGCTTTTGCCATGGCTAGATCCTCAGTTCTTTTTCAAACACGGGGGCGAGTTTCCGGAGCTTCTGCACGAGCTCTTCGAACTGGGCCAGGTTCAGTGCCTGCTGGCCGTCGGAGAGCGCGCAGGCGGGCTCCGGATGGACCTCGACGATGAGGCCGTCGGCCCCGGCGGCGACGGCGGCGTACGCGGCGTCGGCCACGTACGGGGTAAGACCCATGCTGTGGGACGGATCGACAATGATCTTAAACGGCGTGTTCTTCTTCAGGTAGATCACCGAGCCGAGGTCGAGGAGATTCCGGAGCTTGTTGTCGAACGAGCGGACCCCGCGCTCGCAGAGGATGATGTTCTTCTCGCCGAGGTTGAAGAGGTACTCGGCGGCCCCGAGCCACTCGGCGATCGTCGCCGAGAAGGCGCGCTTCAAGATCACGGGTTTCCCGTAGCGCGAGAGCTCCTTCAGGAGCTCGTAGTTGTACATGTTCCGGGCCCCGACCTGGAAGACCGAGGTCACCGGGAGGAGCGTCTCTATCTGCCGCGCGTCGGTCACCTCGGTGATGAAGTCGAACGGCGTCTCGCCCTTGAGTCTCAGGATGATCTCGAGGCCCTCTTCGCCCATACCCTGGAAGGACTTCGCATTCGTCCGCATCTTGTGGATGCCGCCGCGGATCAGCGTCGGCCGCAGGTCGTGGGACAGGATCGCGCGCACCTGTGACTCGGATTCGACGGCACATGGGCCCACGATCAGGAAGAGTTCGTTCGGGCGGAAGTTGAGGGGATTCGGGTCCATAGTTCGGTCACCTTTCAGGGGTGGATGGTTCACTCGGAAAACGCTGTTTTTTGAGTCTTTTCTTGTATCTGATTCTAGTCTTAATGGAAAGCGTAATCATCCCGAAATCCCTAGACATTCGACCCCGTTTTCGCTATCCAAGGCTTTTCTAACAATAAGCGGATTCATATGCCATTTCCGGTGCCTTGTTACATAGGTTTAGTTCACGGGCCGATCCTCTCGAAGGACGGCTCGGAGATCACCACCTCCGTCACGAACCTCGACATCCACGACATTTCCCGGACCGCCCGGACCTTCGGCTTCAAGCGCTACTTTTTGATCACTCCGATCAAGAACCAGCAGGCGATGGTACGGAAGATCCTCGGCTTCTGGGAGGCCGACTCCGGGCTGATCTACAACCCGGATCGGCGGGAGGCGCTCGCCGAGGCCGAGGTCCTTGATTCCATAGGAGACGCGATCGCGGCGATTACGGAAATCGAAGGCCAGAAGCCGTGCGTCGTTGTTACCGGTGCCAATTTCAAGAGTTACGACGGACGGGAAAAGGAACTCCTGCAAAAGATAAGCGTTGACGGCACCCCTATGCTGCTGTTATTTGGTACAGGATGGGGATTAACTGCTCCGGTTGTTGAACAGGCCGATTTTCGGCTAGAGCCTATCTTTGGCATGGCAGATGACGGATATAATCATCTGTCTGTTCGTTCAGCGGTCGCGATCTATTGCGACCGACTGGCCCGAGCCTCTGGTCCTTAAAATTTTTTCCCGTCCCTCTGACTCCATGTGAAGTGTAAGGACGGATACTTTGTGGAGACGGTATGAATTTGATCGATGTTGTAGAAAAGAAGCACGCAAACCCGAACATTTCTAAGTTCGAAGCCTTCAAGACGGGTGACACTGTCGAAGTCGCGGTTCGAATCAAAGAAGGCGAGAAGACCCGGATTCAGGTTTTCCAGGGACCTTGCATCGCGATGAAGCACCCGGGACAAATGA
>JBILTI010000468.1:0-3513 GCA_044371595.1 Bacteriovoracaceae bacterium | reverse complement strand
CGAGTGCGATACCCCGATCGTCTACAGCCCGACGTATCTCGCCTGTTCCTCGCCGATCCTCGCCCAGGGCCTCTACGACCTCGTTATCCTGAACGCGAACGGCGGCACCGATACCGAAGACGATGCGTTTACGGTCTATCCGGCCCCGACGTTCACGTCGATCTCCCCGGCCATCGGACCCACGTCCGGCGGAACGACGGTGACGATCACCGGTTCGGGCTTCGTCGCCGGCGTGCGCGTCCAGTTCGGAACCGCCTCGTGTTCGAGCACGACGAGGGTGAGCTCCACGCAGATTACCTGTCGAACGCCGGCCCGGCCCGACGGCAACTACGCCGTCCGGATCACTAACCCGGACCTCCAAACGGTCGTGCAGAACAACGCCTATGACTACAACGATACCGCGACGATCCTGGCCGTCACGCCGGTCTCCGGGGCGGTCGCCGGCGGAACGCGGCTCACGGTCTACGGAACGTCCTTCACCAGTGCGACGGCGGTCACCATCAATGGCGTGACCTGCACGCGGATCGGTAGCTTCACGTCGACCATGCTCCAGTGCGACACCGGCGGAAATCCGGTCGGCGTCTACGGCGTCGTCGTCCAGAACCCGGGAACGACGGCCGCGACCCTCCTGAACGGCTTCACCTATCAGGAAGCGCCGACGCTCGCGTCCGTTTCACCAACATCGGGCCCGGCCGCGGCCGGTTCTCCGATCACGATCACCGGAAACTACTTCCGCACCGGCGTCGCCGTCACGGTCGGGACCGCCGCCTGCGCGGTGACCGCCCGGACGCTGACCTCGATCACCTGTACCCTCGCCGCCGGCAGCGCCGGCGCGCAGACGATCACGGTTACGAACAGCGACAACCAGTCGATCACGGGCCTCACCTACACCCGGATCAACGCGCCTTCGCTCGCGACCGCGACCCCAGTGACCCCGGCCGTCGTCGCGAGCAGCGGCGGCCCGACGATCACCATCACTGGCCTCGACTTCCAGTCGATCCCGGTGGTGAAGATCGGAACCGACGACTGCGACAACGAGGCGTTGGCCTCTGCCACGTCGATCACCTGCGAGGTCCCCGCGAAGACCGCGGGCCAGTACCCGATCACGGTGACGAACCCCGACGGGCAGACGGTGACGAGCACGGGGAACGTGATCACTTTCCTCGACGCGCCGACGGTCACCGCGATCTCCCCCTCGGCCGGGGCCCTCGCCGGCGGAACCAACCTCACGGTAACCGGGACGAACTTCTTCACCGGGGCCGTCGTAAGGATCGGCGGAACGGCGTGCACGAGTACGACGTTTAACAACGCCCTCTCCGTTACCTGCGTCGGAATCCCGCCCTCGGCCATCGCCACGGCGGCGACCGTCCGGGTGGAAAACGCCGACGGCCAGTTCGCCGATAGTCTCGATCCCTACGACTACCAGCTCGCCCCGACCACGACGTCGATCAATCCGACCTCCGGCGTGATCGCCGGGGGCTACACCGTTGTCGTCTCCGGGGCGAACTTCCTCACGGGTGCCACGGTGAAGCTCGGAACCCTGGATTGCGGCACGCCGACCGTCGACGAGGCCCTTGACACGATCACCTGCCTGGTCCCGGCGGCGCCGTCGGGTTCGGGGACCGTCGCCGTCGTGGTGACGAACCCGGATGGCCAGGTGTCCGGGGCGGTTCCCGGTGGCTTCCGATTCACCCCGCCGCCGAGCGCCACCGCCGTGACACCGACGGCCGCGCCCACCGGGTCCCTCCAGCGGCTCACGATCACGGGCACCGATTTCGACGGGTCGACGGTCACCGTCGGCGCTGACGCGTGCGCCATCGTCAGCGTGACGCCGACGGAGATCCTCTGCGACGTTACCGTCGCCGCGGCTGGCCTGAAGACGATCACGGTCACCAACAGCGACACCCAGCCCGATACCCTCACGGGGATCACGTTCATGGACACGCCGACGATCGCCAGCGTCTCTCCGACGAACGGCCGCCTCTCCGGCGGGACCTCGATCACCGTCTCCGGCACCAACTTCTATGCCGGAGCGACGGTCACGATCAATGGCCTCGCTTGCACGTCCCCGGTGGTCGACGAGCCTGCGGACACGGTCACCTGTACGACGCCGGCCAACGAGGTCGGGTCCCCGACGCTCGTGGTTCGAAACGCGGACGCGCAGACCGCGTCGAGCACGTTTACCTATAATCCGCTTCCGACGATCACGAGCTTCACGCCGACGAGCGGGGGCGCGGGGACCGTCGTTACGATCACGGGGACAAACTTCATCACCGGGTCCGTCGCCCGGATCGGAAGCACCGCCTGCGCAACCACGACCTTCGTAAGCGCCACGAGCGTCACCTGCGCCGTCCCCCCCGGGACGGGGGCGAGCACGATCTCGGTGACGAACCCGGACACGCAGGCCGCGACGAGCTCCGGTTCCTTTACCTACGTCCCGGCCCCGACCGTCGTGAGCATTTCGCCGTCCATCGGCAAGTCGGCGGGGAACACCCTGGTTACGATCACCGGGGCGAACTTCCAGAGCGGGGCGACGGTTTCGATTGGCGGAACGACCTGCGGCGCTCCGACCTTCGTCAACGCGACGACGCTAACCTGTACGACGGCGCTCACGGCCGCCGGCAGCTACCCCGTTACGGTTCTGAACCCCGATCAGCAGAGCGGGACATCGGTCACGAACATCTACACCTTCGAAGATCCTCCGACGATCGCCTCGGTATCGCCGGACGTCGGCGCCGTTACCGGCGGCACGTTGATCACGATCACGGGAACTAACTTCTCCGCGTCGACGACCGTCTCCGTCGGCGGCGTCAACTGCGGATCACTGACGGTGGTTAGCGATACCGAGGTCACGTGCCGGACCCCCGGTGGCGCGGCCGGGGGCGCGAACGTCGTCGTCTCGACGAACGACGGAATGTCGGCCACGGATGTCGGCGGCTATACCTTCCGCCTGGCGCCGGTGATCACGAGCGTTTCTCCGTCGATCGGCCCCGTCGGGGGTGGCATCACGGTCACGATCAGCGGAAGCAACTTCGTCGGGGACGTCGTTCCCGGGGTAGGCCCCGCGCGGGTCGTCTTCGACGCCACCGCCGTGACGGCGTGCACCTGGGTCGACCTTAGCACCATCACCTGTCCGCTCCCCGTGGGCACCGCCGGAACGAAGACGGTGTCCGTGTTCAACGGCGACGGCCAGTCGGCGTCGCTGTATCCGGGGGTCACCTACCTCGCGGCACCGACGGTCACCGCCATCAGCCCGTCGTTCGGCTCGACTGCCGGCGGTGGCACGGTTACGATCACGGGGACGAACTTCTTCTCCGGCGCGACGGTCACCATGGGTGGCGCGTGCACCGGGGTCACCGTAGTCAACGCCACGACCATCACGTGTACTCGTCCGGGCGGAGCTCTCGGGGCGACAAACGTAACCGTCACCAACGTGGATAACCAGACCCATACTCTCGTGGGGGGCTACACCTACCTGGGCCCGCCGACGGTCAGCGTGGTCACCCCGAACAA
>JBILTI010000314.1:0-3524 GCA_044371595.1 Bacteriovoracaceae bacterium | reverse complement strand
CGGAAGTCTGCGCCCTGTACGTCTGGACCGCCCGGGGCCGGACCTCCACCCTCCGCATCCTGAGCGGCCTCGGGATCGCCGCCTTCTTCGACGCCGTTTCGACCCCCGATGATGCCCCTCCGAAGCCCAACGTCAAAGGGCTCTTTGACTTAGTCGGTAAAACGCCCAAGGCTGCCGTCTGCGTCATCGGCGACAGCGGCAACGACATGCTGGGAGCAAAGGGCTTCGGTGTCCTGGCCCTTGGCGCGACGTGGAACCGCGGGGCCCGAACCGACGTTTTGACCGAGGCCGGCGCCGATTTTATCGTGTCTCATCCCGCCGATTGTAGTAATCTCATCCGGCTCAATCTTAAATCGGAGTAATCCATGTTTGATAATCTTAGTGAGAAGTTCTCGGACGCGTTCCGCGTGCTCCGGGGGACGAATAAAATTTCCGAGGAAAACGTCGAAGAAACCCTAAAGCAGGTGAAGACCGCGCTCCTCGAGGCCGACGTGAACTTCAAGGTCGTGAAGGAGTTCGTCGAAAAGGTCAAAGCCGAAGCGCTCGGTGAGAAGGTTCTCCGGGGCGTCGAACCGGGCCAGCAGTTCGTTAAGATCATGCACGACCAGCTCGCCCAGTTGATGGGCGGCGAGAACGCCGAGCTCAACCTCAACCGGCCGCCGGTGATCCCGATCCTGATCGTGGGCCTCAACGGGGCCGGGAAGACTACCTTCGCCGGAAAGCTCGCCCTCTACCTTCGCGGGAAGTCCAAGAAAGACGTCTTCCTGATTCCGGCCGATAACTTTCGGCCCGCCGCAAAGGACCAGCTGATCACCCACGCGCGGAACCTCGGCGTCGACTACTTCGATTCGGACCTCTCGATGAAACCGGTGGACATCGTCCGAGCGGGCATCGAGGAGGCTAAGCGCCGGCACAAGGAGATCGCCATCATCGATACGGCCGGCCGCCTCCAGGTCGACGAAGAGCTGATGGCCCAGCTGGTGGACGTCCGGAAGTCCCTCGAGAACCCGGAAGTTCTGATGGTGGCCGACGCCATGACGGGGCAGGAGGCGGTCAACGTCTCCAAGGTCTTCCACGAGAAGGTCGGCCTCACCGGCGTCGTTCTCTCGAAGATGGACTCCGACGCCCGCGGGGGTGCCGCGCTCTCGATCCGCTACGTTACCGGGGTGCCGATCAAGTTCATCTCCGTAGGCGAGAAGATGAAGGACCTCGATCCGTTCCACCCGGACCGGCTCGCGAAGCGCATCCTCGACATGGGCGACGTCGTCTCCCTCGTTGAGAAGGCCGAGGAAGCGATCAACCAGGACGACGCCATGGGAATGATGGCGAACCTCGAGCGGGGCAAGTTCACGATCAACGACTTCGTAAAGCAGATGGAGACGATCAATCGGCTCGGTTCCTTCGGATCGATCCTGAAGATGATCCCCGGCATGGGCGGCGCCCTCCGGCAGATGGGAGACCTGTCTCCGGCCGAGAACGAAATGAAGAAGATGCGGGTTATCATCAATTCCATGACCAAGAAGGAGCGGGAACAGGTGTCGCTCATCGATGGATCGCGTCGAAAGCGCATCGCCGCTGGCTCTGGCCGTTCGGTTCAGGAAGTCAACCAGTTCCTGGAGCGATTTGCCCAGATGCGACAGATGATGGTCGGAATGATGAGCATGATGAAGGGCGGGGGACTTCCAAACATCCCGGGTATGGGGCCCGTGAAAGGTTTCCGTCAGGCGCCCCAGCAGCAGAACCAGCAGCTTTTCGGGCAGCAGGAGAAGAAAAAGCCGAAGTCTCCCTTTGGGAAAAAGTATTTCTAAAGTGAAGTCTTTGACTTCACATGGCATATGAACTATAAAAGTCTAAATTTTTTTCCGTGAATCTATAGGAGATTTCCAAAATGGTAAAAATCAGAATGGCCCGTGGTGGTCGTAAGAACCGTCCCGTTTATACAATCGTCGCTACGAACTCTCGCGCTCCGCGGGACGGCGAGTTCCTTGAGAAACTGGGCCAGTACGATCCGAAAGCAACCGAAACGATTAAGTCGGTTAACGTCGAGGCCATAAAGACTTGGATCTCCAAAGGCGCTCAGCTTTCCGATACCGTAAGAACTCTGCTCAAAAATAACAACATTAAGCTATAATGTCGTTAACCACTGCTCCGCAACTGCGGATACGGGGGGATACCTTTTAACAAAGGTCATTATGAGCAGCGAATTGAAGGGCCTGATCGAGTACGTTTCTAAAGCGCTTGTGGACATGCCGGATCGAGTTGAAGTTAACGAGATCGAAGGCGAACAAACGACGGTCATCGAACTTAAGGTCGATAAATCCGACTTGGGAAAAGTGATCGGTAAGCAGGGCCGGACGGCACGTGCGCTCCGAACAATCCTTAATGCCGCTTCGACGAAGTTAAGAAAGAGATCGGTTCTCGAAATCATCGAATAGCAATAAAATCACAGCAGTGAGAGGCCTCTAAGAGAAGTGATTCTCTTAGAGGTCTTTCTATTTTTGGCGTGGTTTAGCCGGCGCTGCGCTGGTAGTTGATCGAGTTGAGCACATCGTCGATGAAGGTCGGGTAGACCGTGAGGAGGTGGCAGATCTTTTCCAGAACCTGATGCTCCGTACCTTCGAACTTCCCGTCGGCGACCGAAAGGAGGACCAGGTCCCGGACGATGTTACACATCGTCGCGTAGTTCAGGTGCGGGAGGATCTTCTCCGCCTGCTCGGCGACGGCGTTCAGGGTCATCTCGTTCGTCAGCCCGTGATTCGCTCCGTGATTTCTTCGTGCTGATCCTCCGGGAGGATCTGCGAGAGGATCTTCAGCTCTTTTCCTCGACGTCGCCGTCGGCGCAGGAAACGGCCATGCTCGCGAGGAAGATAAATTCTTTAATCTTCTTCGAGATCTCGCTCTTATCCCAGAGGTACGACGGTTCCATGAGCTTCATAAAGCCGGCGATCCGGCTCTCCATCCCCTGTTCGGTGAGCTCCCGGGGTCAGGTGGGGCGCAAAGCTCTTGCAGTAGGTCTCCGAACGGTAGAAGAGGTCGAGGGCCATGACCCGCATCGGGCTGATCGGGTGCGTGAGGTAGAAGTCCTCGGGGCTTCCGTCGCCGGTCTTCATTTCGTTTTCGATGTCGTGGTACTGGTTCACGGAGTCCTGGAGGTGACGCCGCTCGAGAGCTTGAAGTTGGCCGTGCACGCGGTCTCGTAGGAGCCGCAGCAGATGAGGCCGATCCGGTCGGCGGTGAGTTCTCCGTTCCGCTGCCAGGAGTGGAGCCTGATGTTCTTGGCCGGGGTGAGCTGGGAGGCGACGAGGCCCGAGGCCAGTCCCGAGAGCAGGTGGTGCTGGCAGAGGAAGTGGCCGATCACGAAGGTTAGCTCGTCTTCGTTGAGCTTCTCGAGGAGCGCGGAGGTAAGGAGAATGTAGATCGCCCCCTCGTGCGGCGGATAACAGAAGGCATTCATGGCCGGCTTCTGGCTGCAGTAGATGTCGATCCGGGACGTGAGGCCAAGCTTGTCGATGCGCCGGTCGATG
>JBILTI010000313.1:0-3534 GCA_044371595.1 Bacteriovoracaceae bacterium | reverse complement strand
TGCTCGATCGTCGCCGCCGTCGCCGGGAGCGGCGTCCCGCTGGCCACCCCGTGGACGAGGATCACTCGCCCTCCGAGGTTCAGGTTCTGGCCCGTGCGCGCGCGCGCGTCGGCCTCGAGCTCGCGGAGGGACGCCGTTTCGAGGTAGGTGAAACCGCTCCCGACCGGGTAGACGCCGGCGCCGAGCTCGGCGCCGTTCAGGTCACTGTCGAGAGGAACGAACACGTCCCCCGAGGCCTTGTACGCTTCGGCGACGTCGACGACCCCGTCGCCGTTCGCGTCGTCGCCGGGCGTGGGACAGCGGGTGCTTAGCTGGATCGCCTGCCGGTGCGGGACCCGCGCGTCGTCGTCGAGGAGTGTCTTCACGCGCACCTCGTCCCCGCGGATCGTGATCTCCGCCGCGCCGGTCGGGATGAAGCCGGAGAGCTGGTTGTTCAGAGGCCGGAGAATCGCCCGGTAGGCACCTTCGGCGACCTGCTCTTCGACCACGGGGGCGGACGTCGTTTTCTTTTTACCGCCGCCGCCGCCATCGTTGCCGCAGCTCGGAAGGAGGAGGACGGAGGCGAGGAGGGGGAGCGCGAGCGCGTGGATCATGGGGTTCCCTCTACGGTTTCGAAGGCGAGGCGGCGGGCCATCCGCAGTTCGCTCTCGCTCGTCTGGTTTTTATAGCGCCCGGCGAGCTCCTGCTGGTGGATCTCGCCCGGGAGCCGGTAGTGCATGCTCTCGAAGATGAGGTAGCAGTTCTCGGTCTGCGGATTGACGTCGTACTCGGAGAACTTCGTGGTGACCTTGCACGGACGCTTGGTGTAGACGAAGTTGTCGGTCCAGTCCTTAACGCTCTGGGGGCCGGCCGTGTAGCGGAAGTCCATGACGATGTCCCGGACCTCGCCGCCCTCCCGGACCTTGTACAGGGGAGCGACGTGGAACCACCACTTGAAGCGGACCGAGTTGATGTAAGAGGCGGTGAAGAAGACAAACGCCTTCAGCGCCTTCGTCCCGGTGGCCTTGAACTCGTCGTGGGCCCAGACGTGTGCCCGGTCGCTACATTCGGAGATCCGTTTGTAATAGGGGTTCGAGCGGTCGAAGACGTCCCGGGCCCGGGCGATGCCGTCGACGACGGTGGGCTCGAACGGCGCGCGGGCCGTTTCCTCGAGGAGGGCGGCGGGCCCCTCCGGCGACATGGACGGCGGCGCCGTCCGGCGGACGGCGATGATCGAGGAGCGCTCGTCGATCGTCAGCCGCACGTGCTCGTTCTTCCGGAGCCGGAGCGGTTTCTTGTCGAGGAAGGCGACGCGGCCGTTCTCGAACTTGACGATGTTTCCCTCGACGGCGTGGATCCGCCCTTCGATCACCTCAGCGGGGGCAGCCGAGGCCGCGAGGACGGTTCCCAGGAGCAGAAGTATCTTCATTCATCCTCCGGTAGTTACGAAGCTGGCGGAAGGTGTAGTACGGAAGGCCCCGGCTTGCCTACCGGGGACGGGTCTTCTTAACCGCAAATTATGCTTCCCGTTCCAGACCCCGGTTTTCGCGGTGTTTCGCGAAGTTGCGGTCTGTCGACTCCCGTCCGACTAAAGTCGTCCGTAACGTCCGCCGATACGGCGGCAGGAGTAAAATACTATGAAGCCTATCTACTGCCTTCTATTGCTGGCCCTTGCGGCCTGTGGCGCCAAGAACGACCGCGCCGTCGACTTCGGGAAGACCACCGTCGCCGCCCTCGTCTCGGAGAAGGGCCCGCCCCTCGAAGAGAAGCCGATCCCCGTCGAGGACGGGAAGATCCTCGTCTACGACGGCAACGAGAAGTATCAGGTGAAGGGCGAGGTCGTCACCCACGGGTTCAGGGATCCCGCGGGCGACGAGAAGCTCCTCCTGTACTGGAAGCACAAGTTCAAGGACTGCGAGCCGGTTGAGAGAAAGCTCGCCGAGGCCCAGGGCCACCTCCCGCCGGAGTACGAGCTCAAGTGCGCGGCAGAGGGAACGAGCGTCATCTATACCCACGGCAGCGAATTCGTCTCAAGGATCATCTACCATGAAAAAAAATAACCTCCTCTGGATCGCCGTCCTCCTCCTCGGGGCCTGTACGAAGAAACCCGCGGAGCCGCTCCTCGTGAAATGGGAGAAGAAGACGGCGGCGGCGGAGCGGTCGCTCCTCCGGGCCCTCGCGAGCGGGAGACAGAACCAATGTATGCGCGACGCCTTCACCGTTGAGACGCTGAAGGCCGAGGTGCGGGAGCTCGAGCGGCGCTTCACCAGCGGCCGCGCCGCCCGCGGCCGCTGGCGGCACCTCGACCTCGCGACCCTCCCGGTTCCGCAGGGGAACTTCCTCAAGACCTTTGGCCGCGACCTCGGCGACCTTCAGAATCCCGAAGCCATCGACTTCTCGGGCTGCGCCGACGTCCCGTGTATCTTCAACAAGATCTACGGAAAAGGCGACGCCGTGCACGGCTACGTCCATTACATCTGGTACCTGAAGTTCGGGAACTACCTCGCGGCCGACAACAAGGTGCCGTTGCAGCAGTCCCTGGCCGCGGGTGTCTGGGCCGGGAAGTCGCTGCCGCTCTCGTCCTACCTCCTGGACGAGCGAGAACTCTACGCCTTCTGGCGGATCTCGCACATGCTGAAGGCGCCCCACACCACGCTCCGCTACCTCACGCAGATCCAGCGGGTGCCGCGTGGGGAGCGGTTCGAGCAGCCGGAGAACGCCCGGGCCTGCGGTCTGGCGTACTCGCAGGGATTCATAACCCTCACCGACGAATGCCTCAAGTTCGGCTTCAACGACGACCTCGGCTGGATCTACCAGGCGGTGACGCACGAGCTGAGCCACCAGGTTGACATGGAAGAGGGCCGCGGATCGATGACCGGCTTCCGTTCGAACCGACAGGACTACGTGACGCTCTCGGGCCTTGTGCAGACCGAGTTCGTCGACGCCGCCGGGAAACCCCAGCGCGGCTGGCAACCCGGGCCCGACGCGAAGGTCGTGAGCGACTACGCGAAGACCAACCCGGTCGAAAACTTCGCCGAGTCCGTAGCCGTCTACCGCGTCGAGGGCGAGCGGGCGAAGGCGGGCCTCTCCGGGCCCCACTACGGCTTCGTTTCGCGCTCGTACTATCAGAACCGGGAGTTCACGATCCCCGCGCTCATGGCGAGCTGGCTCCAGGAGCAGAACGGCGAACTCAGCAGGTCGATCCTCAAGGCCGTCGTCTACTGCCGCGAGCCGTCGGCGTCGGGGCGTTCCCAGTACTTCCGCCGCGGAGACTTCTCCGTCAACGTTCCAGCGAACCTCCTTGCCTGCGTCTCCGAGCGCGCGTCGGAGATCAGCGTCGAGCTCCGGGCGTCGGTTTCGCTCTCGGAGCCCGAGGGCTGCGCAATCCTCTCCGTCGAGGACCAGCGCACCCGCTGGAACGCGCTCGTGAAGGAGCACCTGAAGGCCGCGTTCGAGCACCACCTTGCCCAGATCCAGCGGGACCCGCAGTACGTGGCGCGGATCCAAAGCTACCTCGGGGACATCGAGAACCGGGCCCTCGCGAGGACCGCGTAC
>JBILTI010000312.1:0-3542 GCA_044371595.1 Bacteriovoracaceae bacterium | reverse complement strand
GCCCGTCGTTCCATTTCATCCATACCATATTGTTTCCTCTGGAAGTTGTCGCTGTGGTATACGATCGTGCAACCTCATCGGGCCAGGGGAGAAAAATCTCGATATGATAAAAGTCACTTCTCAGGGAGCGGCGGAGACTCCGAAGCGGGAATTGAGCTGGCCGCAGGCCGCGAGGATCTCGTCCCCCTTCGTCTTCCGGATGGTGGTGGGAATCAGGTAGGAATCGAGAACGCGTTTAAACCGCTCAACTGCCGCGTCCCCGGGGCGCGCGTACTCCGTCCCCGGAAAGGGGTTGAACGGAATCAGGCTGACGAACGCCTTGCGGTTCGCGAGGTAGCGGCCCGTGAGGTGCGCGTCCTCTTCCGCGTCGTTGAAGCCCTTGATCAGGAGGACCTCGTAGGTCACGAACCGCATCCGGCCCTCGGGGATCTCCTCGGCGAAGGCCACGACTTCGTCGATCGGATAGCGCTGGTTGAGCGGGATGAGCTGGTCCCGCTTCTCGGGGAGCGGCGAGTGCAGGGAGACGGCGATGTTCACCGACGGCATCTCGGCCTTCCAGCGCCGGAGCCCCGGCAGGTAGCCGGCGGTGGAGATCGTGATCTTGTGGGGCGCGAGACCGATCCCCCGGCGTTCGAGGAGGATCACCGCGGCCTTCTTGACGGCGTCGAAGTTGTGCAGCGGCTCGCCCTGGCCCATGAAGACCACGTTCAGGATCTTGTCGTCGCCGGGCCGGGTCTTCGAGAGCCAGCGCGCGGCGCCGATGTACTGGCCCACGATCTCCTCGGCCTCGAGGTGGCGCGTGAGGCCCTGGGTCCCGGTGTGGCAGAAGCTGCACTTCATGGCGCAGCCGACCTGCGAGGAAAGGCAGAGCGTGTACTTGTTATTGAACGGGATCAGGACCGACTCCACCGTCAACCCGTCGCGGAGGGCGAAGAGGAACTTCACCGTCCGGTCGGCCGACTCGCGGGCCGTCCGGATCTCCGGGAGGACGAAGTCGAAGTGTTCCCCCACGAACGCCCGGCTGACCTTCGCGAGGTCGTCGACGCAGGGGTCAACGCGCTTCTTCTTATGGTGCCAGTTATAGAGGAGGGCGGGGCCGGTCTCGGGGAGCCCGCGCCGGCGAAAGAGCTCGTCGAGCTCCCCCAGAGTGTAGCGGTAAAAAGACTCTTGCCGGTCGGTCATAGCGGTGGTTTTGTACCACATTACCTTGAATTCTCAAAGCCCGGGTCATAGAATCATCCCATGGCCGATAAAAAATGGATCCTCCTCTTCGCCGCCTGGTTCGTCGCCGGCGTCGCCACGCTGGGGAGCCTCGTCTTCAGTAACGTCATGAACCTTCCGCCCTGTAGCCTCTGCTGGTACCAGCGGATCTTCATGTATCCGCTGGTGCTGGTGCTCCTGGCGGGTCTCGTTCCGTTCACCCCGGCCGTGCTCCGGTTCGCCGCCCCACTGGCCGCCGCCGGCTGGCTCACGGCCTTCTACCATAATCTCCTCTACTACCGGATCCTCCCCGAGAGTGCGGCCCCCTGCCGGCAGGGCGTCTCCTGCACGTCGGTCCAGATCGAATGGCTCGGCTTCATCACGATTCCGCTCCTTTCGCTCGTCGGGTTCTCGCTCATCCTGCTCCTCCTCTTTCGTTTAAAAAAGGAAATCTTCCGTGAAAGCTAAGCTCCTGATCATCGGCATCGCCCTCATGTCCCTCGCCACCGTCTACCTCATCGCGACGAAGCTCTACCGGAGCGAAGAGTCCGCCAAGCTCGAAGGGATGGCGAAGGCCGACCTAGCGCGATTCGTTCCGGAGCACGCGCCGCGGCTCGGGACCTCGTCGCCGAAGGTCTACCTCGTGGAGTTCCTCGATCCGGAGTGCGAGAGCTGCCGGGAGTTCTACCCGTTCGTGAAGTCCCTCCTGAAGGACTACGACGGAAAGCTTCAGCTCGTCGTCCGGTACGCGCCCTTCCATCCGAACTCGCGGCTCGCGATCCGGATACTCGAGGCCTCGCGGCGGCAGGGGAAGTACTGGGAGACGCTCGAGACGTTGTTCAAGCACCAGCCGCAGTGGGGCAGCCACCACAACCCGCAACCCGAGCTCCTCTGGAAGATCCTCCCCGAGGCCGGCTTGGACGTGGAAATGATCAAGGCCGATATTCTCGATCCAGAGATCGACAAGAACATCGGGAAAGACGTCGAAGACCTGACCGCGCTCGGCGTCCGCGGAACGCCCACCTTCTTCGTCAACGGCAAGCCCCTCGAGGTCTTCGGTTACGGGCCGCTCCGGGAGCTGATCGAGCGAGAGCTCAAGGCCGCGGAAACCGCCACGCCGTAATCCGACTCCTCTTCTGGCCGTGGGCCAGCGGGAGGATCCGGACCTTGGCCCCTAGCTCCGCGAGTTTCTTTTCGAAGACGAGGACGTTTCGTTCCTTCGAGACGAGGGTGGTGAACCAACCGACCTGGGCGGCGAAGGAACGGGACTCGGAGATCAGCTTCAGCACGAAGGCCCGCTCGCCGCCGGGGTACCAGAGTTCGTTCGACCGGCCCCCGAAGTTGCGCCGGTCGGCGAGCTCGGTGCGCCCTAGGTTCTTCCACTTCCGCTCGGTCCCGCTCCGGGCGTCGTCTTCGCTCTCGTGGAACGGTGGATTGCAGATCGTGAGGTCGAACGTCTCCCCGGGCCTCACGACGTGGGTGAGCGTCTGCGTCTTGTCCCGCTGGTGTCGGAGCGCGATCGCACCCCCGAGGCCGTTCCGGTCGACGATGAGCTGCGCGTTCTCCAGCGCCCGCTTGCTCACGTCGCTTCCGACGAAGCGCCAGCCGTACTCCCGGTTTCCGAGGAGCGGATAGATGCAGTTCGCCCCGACGCCGACGTCGAAGACGGTGAGGTCGCGGCGGCCGGGGAAGAGGTCGGCGACGGTGTGGATGTAGTCCGCGCGACCGGGAACCGGCGGGCAGAGGAATTCCTCGGGGAGCTCCCAGAAGCGCACGCCGTAGACGTTCAGGAGGAGGGCCCGGTTCAGCGCCCGGACCGCCTCAGGCCGGTAGTAGTCGATGGTCGGCGCCCCGGCCTCGTTCGCGACGACGAACGGACCGAGCTCGGGCACGGCAGCGACGAGCCGGTCGAAGTCGTAGGGGGCGTTGTGGCGGTTTCTCGGGTGCATGGTCCCGGAAGAGTAGACCTACCGCCCGCTCTTTGGCTATAGTCGCGGCATGAGAAACATCGACCTTGTAAAACTTAACCGGGAGATCGAGGCCTTCGTCGCGGACCGGGACTGGGACCAGTTTCATTCGGTGAAGAACCTCGCCATGGCGCTGACCGTGGAGGCCTCCGAGCTTCAGGAAATCTTCCAGTGGATGCGCGAGGAGGACTCGAACCGGGTCGCTGCCGACGACAAGCTCCGGGCACGGGTCTCCGACGAGCTCGCCGACGTCTTCGTCTACCTTCTCCGGATCGCCGCCAAGACCGGCGTCGACCTCGAGACCGCGGTTCGGACGAAGATGGAGAAGAACGCCGACAAGTATCCCGTGGAGCTCGCCCGGGGGAATTCCCGGAA
>JBILTI010000309.1:0-3558 GCA_044371595.1 Bacteriovoracaceae bacterium | reverse complement strand
GGGTCCTCGAGAAGTTCGGCGGCTGCGGCGTGCTCCCCTGCGGCGTCTTCCACCAGGAGCTCGGGACGACGCTCCCGGACCCGCGCTTTAAAATCCTCGAGGTACTCGAAATAGGAGAGGGAGTTACCTCGAGGCCCGGCCCTGATTCCGTCGCCTGGCCCGCGGATCCGCTACCACCGGGTGGCGCACAGGGGCTTCTCGGAGGCGCGCTCAACATCGGCCGCGGTCGTCCGGGCGCTCGCGTTTAATGGCGCCGAGGAACCGCTCGATCGATGAGTGGCCGGAGCCCGCGGATCAGGAGGCAGGAGGTGAAGGCCGCGAGCCCGAGCGCACCACCGAGGCCCGCGTTGTAGGGGAGGACGAGGAGGAACAGGGCCGCGAAGATCATAGCGGCGAAGAAGATGTCCCGGGCGCTGAAGTGCTTGGCGCTGCTCATCCCGAGGAATGATGCCCCGAGAAACGCCGCCCGGCAGGGCTCCGTCTCGGGCGCGGGGATCGCCGCCGTGAGGGCGAGGAACGCGAGCGTCGCCGCCGCCGAGGCCCGGACCGTGCCGAGGCCCCGGTGCACGACGAGGTAGCGCGTGAGCTGCGAGCTCGCCGCCGCGACGAGGATCACGAGCATGGCCGTCACAGGGCCCGCCGGGCGATGAAGAAGATCAGGGACGCGACGAACGCGACGGTCCCCATCTTTCCGCCGGCGCCGACGCCGACCGGGGCCAGGAGGAGGTAGACCGCGGCCGCGATCACGGAGATCCCCGCAGCGTCGCCGGGCCCCGCGACCACCGCCGTCGATCCCATTCCGATGAAGGCGCCGGAATAGACGAGGGCGTGGAGGTGGTGGCGATCCAGGAGGCGAGGGACGTCGAGGAACGAGCCCGCGAGGCCCGTCAGCGCCGACGCGGCGACTGGCCCGAACCCGGCGAAGGTTTTCAGCGCCAAGCAGCTGAGGCACCCGAGGTAAAGGACGAGCGCTTTAGTGAGGAAGAGGGGCATCCGCTCATTTTAGCGGGGCCCCGCTTCCGGTGCCAAGGAAAACCGGGCTACGGGGCCCGGAAGTTCTTCAGGATCACGAGGTGGAGCTTTCGCTTCGGATCGTAGGTGACCTCTTACGTCCCGGGAAGCTTTCCGCTCTGGTAGGGGAACTCCGCGAGGCGGCGCACGTGGTTCACGCTGGTCTTCTCGGCGAGTACCCTCTCGCCATCATCGGCTCGGTGAAGATCATCATCCCGTTGTAGTAGCCGTAGATGTAGGTCCGGGTGAACTTTCCGCCGTTAAACTCCGTTGCCAGGAGGTCGACCCAGTGCCATCCCATCCGCGGCTCTCCCGCCGGGGTTGGATCATAGTCCTCCGGGATCTCTCCCGGGGACGGTGCGCGGGTGCAGACCGCGGCGTCGGCCTCGCGGCAGGTGATCCGATGGCGCGTTTTCTCCGAGATAAAATAGAAATGCAGATCGAAGTGCGGCTTGTCGTAGACGTCATCCGGGGCGTGGCCCGCCGGGTTCCAGTCGAGGGTCACGTGGCGGACGGGCAGAAGCTTCACCTTCTCCGGGAGCGGCAGGTTCCATTCTCTCACGTGGCGTGAGGTGTTTTAGCACCTCGTGATCGAGGGCGACGCCCAGCTCCCGAAGGTGCTTGCCGTGGGTCTTTGCGAAGGTCCGGGCATGCCTCTTGCCGGCGGGAACCGCGGCGCCTCACTACGTGTCCGCGACGGCGAACGCCGAGTTCAGGAGGAACGTAAGAAGCAGAGTAAGTTTCATCGGTCGTCTTCTTGCTTAGGTTTGGCGGAGAGGAGTGTGCAAGGCCCAGGCCGGGAAATTGGGCGCGGAGCCTTTTTAAAGACCGAGGCCGGCGATCGTGTTAAGGTCGTACGAGACCTTTATCTTGAGCGAGGGCCCGATGAGCACTTTCGAAACCACCCGCGACATTCCCGCAACCGCCGCCGACGTCTTCGCCGCGATGACCGATCCGGAGCGCCTCGCGCGCTGGTGGGGGCCCGCCGGGCTCACCAATACGTTTTCTCCGTGTGCGAGGTCCGCGCCGGCGGCCGCTGGGTTTTGACCATGCACGGCCCCGACGGCACGGACTACCCCAACGAGTTCGCGTTCGTCGCCCTCGTCCCCGGGGAAACGCGAGCGTGTCGCACCTCCAGGAACCGAAGTTCCTGCTCACGACCGGCCTTGCCTCGTGGCCGACCGGGCCCAGCGTAACCTGGACGCAGGCGTTCGAAAGCGCGGCGGTCTCCGCGCGGATCGAACACATCGTGGTGCCGGCGAACGAGCAGAACCTTGACCGCCTCACGGCCGAGGTCCTGCGCCACCGTTAGCCGCGCCCTAGTTCGCCGCGAGCGCCGGCAGCTGACAGCTCTTCGTTTTTCCGGCGAGGAACTCGGTCATTACCGGGGCCGCGTCGGCGATCCGGAGAAGACCGTCGAGGTGGCCCCCGGTCGTCTCGAGGACCGAGACGCTCGCCTTTTTTCCGGCGCCGCAGAGCGCGCGGGCGGCGGCGAACGAGAGTTCCGGCGGGAAGATGAGGTCGGTCTTCACCGGGATAAAGAGGACCTCGGCCTCGATGACGCTCGCCTTCTTCTCGACGTTAAAGGACTGGATCGCCTTGGCCATGTAGAGGAGGGAGTTCGCGTCGATCTTCCCCGCCCGGCCTTCGCCGCGGACTTGGAGCTGGGCCTCGACGGCGTAGCGGTTCTCGTACGCCGCCAGCGGGGGCGTGAGCGCCGACTCGAAACCGCCGCCGATCTGGCGGGCCCACTCGAAGGAAACCGACGAGTGGGTGATGAGCTTCAGGGATTCCGTGAGCCCCGCGAGCGGCGGGGCCTTGTCGTAGTAGTTGCCCTTGTTCCACTTAGGATCGAGGAGGATCGGCGCGGACCAGAGGTCGAGGAGGGCGATCGTGTACGGCGGGAGCGCCAGGCCCGGGCCGATCACGGCGATGACCTTTCCGACCTGGGTGGGGAAGGCGACGGCCCACTCCATCGCCTGGGCAGCACCCCCGGAGGCGCCGGCCACGGCCGCGAGCTTCGTGATGCCGAGGGAATCGACGAGCTTCTTCTGCACGTTCACGAAGTCTTGGACGCCCACCAGGGGAAAGCTCATGCCGTAGGGTTTCTTCGTCTTCGGGTTAACGCTCGCGGGGCCCGTGGTGATCGTGGTCGGTTCGCCGGGGGTGACGTTGACCAGGCTGTCGACGGCGACGATGAAGTACTTCTCCGTGTCGAGCGGCTTTCCCGGGCCGATGATCGCGTCCCAGTAGCCGGGGGCGGCGTCGCTCGCCTCGTATTTCCCGGCCGCGTGAGAGTTCCCGGTGAAGTAGTGCGCGATGAGGATCGCGTTGGACTTCTCGGCGTTGAGCGTTCCGTAGGTTTCGAAGCCGACGCGGACGTTCGGGATCGCCTTGCCGGTGATTGTGGTGTAGGTGTCGAGCTTGAATTCCTGTTTTTTGACCAGCTCGTCGAGCGACTGGGCGGTCAGGGAAAACAGCAGGGCGGTGAACGCGCAGAATAGTTTCACGGTATCTCTCCTGGTTTAGTCCGGAAACTCTACACGG
>JBILTI010000305.1:0-3590 GCA_044371595.1 Bacteriovoracaceae bacterium | reverse complement strand
CTGCGCGGCTAAAGCTCCTCCATCTCGTAAAGGGCGATCGGGCCGCGTAGGATGCCGCGCAAGCCGTTTGCGTCGCGGCCCGGATCTGGTGTACTGGCTCCGGCCCCTCCATCGGAGATCACTATGCGCCTCCCGCAAACGACGTTCTACGCCTGTGCCCTCGCCGTGATGTTCATCGCCCTCAGCATCCGAACCTTCCGGGTCCGGCGCCGGTCGCGGAGTCCCCTCGGAACCGGGAGCGACCCGATCCTCGAGCGCGCCGTCCGTTCGCACGGAAACTTCCCCGAGAACGTCCCTTTTGCCCTTGTCCTCCTCGGCCTCCTCGAGCTCAACTACGGTGCCGCGGGCGTCGTTCACGCCGCGGGGGCGACGCTCCTCACGCGCCGGGTTTCGCACGCCTTCGGGATCGCCCGGCCCGACGAGGACTTCCGTTTCCGCGTCGGCGGAACGGCCCTGACGTTTACCGCGCTCGGAATCCTCGTCGCCGGAAACCTCTACCTCCTCTTACGTGAGGGATATTAAGCGGTTGGCCCGCTGTAGGTTTTCGCCGAAACGACCGATCAATGATCCTATGTGGATCGTCACGCTCCTCCTCATCATCCTCTACCCGAATATCGCGCCCGCTGGGACCGCGTGCAAACCCGCGCTGGCAAACCTCCTGAAGCTCTATCGGGAGCAGAACCGGGAGATGATGCTAACCCGGATCGAAAACGCGACGAACAAGCACAAGTTCCTCCGGTCGTTTATCCCGTACTACTATAACCGTGCCCACCGCCTCCGGGAGGTGCTTCCGGTCTACCAGCGGCTCCACCGGCACCGGGGGCAGATCGTCGGCGACGCGCACGTGGAAAACTTCGGCTTCCTGGTGGACAACCGGGGCCGTCCCCGGCTCACGATGAACGACTTCGACGACACGGCCGAGGCCCCGCTCTTTCTCGACGTCCTTCGCCTCTCCCAGTCCGCCTCCTACGTGTCCGACGTACCAAAGGCGGCGGCGCTCGAAGCCTACCGACAGGGACTCCTGAACCAGCAGCGGCCCCTGTCGCGGTACCTCCGGGAGCTCCAGGAGCGGGCGTCCCGGGGGGGGCTCCGGTCGAAGGCGGACTTCGAGATCCGCAGGGGCCAGGTCCGGTTTCGGGAACGACAGCGGCCAAGTTTCGACACGACCCCCGCGGAGGTGACCGCACTCGAGACGGCGCTCCGAGAGAAGTTCCCCGGAGCGGCCCTCCAGGATTCCTACCGTACCATGAAGGAGAGCGGCGGCTCGGCCTTCGGAACCCGCTACCATGCCCTGGTTCAGATCAACGGCGAAACCCAGCTCGTCGAGTTTAAGGAGATCCTGTCGGGCGGCGTCCTGCCGCCGTGGAGTTCCCGGATGCCGGACGGCGACCGGGTACGGCGGGGCCAGGCGCGGGTGCTCGGCGAGGAGTTCGACCGGAACCTCGACGTCGTAAACCTGAACGGCCGGGCCTTTCAACTGCGCATTAAGGTCCGCGGAAATCAGTCGATCGACCTGAGCGAAGTGCGGGGCCGGGACATCCCCGCCGTCATCCAGGACGAGTTCTACCTCCTGGGCCAGCTCCACCGGAACTCCCTCGGGGGAACCGACGCCGGAGTCTCGGCCTACGCCGCCGACCTCGCCCGGGTCTCGACCGACGACTGGGAAGCCTCCGTCCGGATCATGAAGCGCGAGATCCGCCGGGTCTACGACGACGTCAACGACTAGCCGGGGCTTAGGCGAAGAGCGACAGCTCGTTCAGAAGAAAGTAGTTGTAGTTTCCGCCGAGGATCAGGTGCTTGTTCACCGAATACTGGAGCCCCAGATACGTCGCCGATTTTTCTTCCGCGGGATCGAGCTCCCCGTCGACGAAGACCGGCTGCGCGCTAAGCTCGGTTCTCCGGGCGAGGGTCAGGGGCCAGTCGCGGTAATACATCGAAGCCGAGAGGAGCGCGAAGTCCGTCGGCGTGCCGTAGAAGTCGAACTCGGACTTGATGATCCCGTAGTCGACGGCGAAGTTCTTAATCCGCGTGCCGACGGTGTAGGTGGTGACGAGGAAATTCTCGGTCACCAACGGGACCCCCGTGAGCTGCGCGTACGTGCTTCCAGTGCTGGCGTTCACGGTCCGCGTGTAGTCGATGTAGAGGTCGTCCCGGTAGGCCGAGGCCCCGAAGTGGAGGGGCCAGACGCCGAGAGGCCCCCGCCGAAGTTGATCTTCTTAACGTCCGCGTGGCGCTTCAGGATGAGGCCCGCATCGAGGCCGAAGGTGCTTTCGGGAGAAGAGCTTTCCAGCGAGGGGGAGCGAGAGCTTCCGGTTCTTGTACTGGTGCTTCTCGGCGGACCGGTCGGCGATCGTCTCCGGGAGCTCCGGCACCCGGTTCCCGAAGAACCCGTTGTCGGCCGCCCCGGAGATCAGGGCGCCGCCCATCTTTCCGGTGCCGCTGATGACGCTGTAGAGGAGCGGATTGTTCGGCTGCGCAAGGACCTCGAGGCCCAGGCCCTTGTCGAAGCTCGTGTTGGCGGGGTTGAGACCGCTTGCGGTGGAGCTCGTCGGCGCCGACTGGAAGGCGTTCCGGCGGAGCTGCTTGGTCACCCCGCCGCAGTTAGGGAGCTTGAGAATGTCGCAAAGGTCGCTGTCCTGGCCTGCGGCGATCGGCGAAGCCAGAAGGAGGTCGCCGGGAGGAGAAAGTTCATCGGTAGATGATAGCATTTCCTGATCCCGCCGAAGGATTATTTTCCGCTCCGCTCACCGCGGCAACTCGTACATGCGCGCCCTCGCCAGAGTATAGTTACCCTAGGGAGAAACGAATGAAGAAGCTCGAGCACGCCCACGACCTCGAATCGATCCGTCAACGGTTACGGTCCGTCGACCGCGGAAACTACCTGCGGGACTTTATCTACGGCTCGATCGACGGGATCGTCAAGACCTTCGCCATCATCGCCGGCGTCGCCGGGGCGGGCCTCGACGAAAAGACGATTATCCTCCTCGGATTTGCCAACATCCTCGCCGACGGCTTTTCCCATGGCCGCGAGCAACTACCTCGGGACCAAAGCCGAGGCGGACGAGCGCGAGAAGATCGGCGCGCATGAGCTCCAGCAGCTCCGGAACTTTCCGTTCGGCGAAGAGGAGGAGCTCCGGGAGATCTTCCACGCGAAGGGCTTCGCCGGCGAAGAGCTCGAGCGCGTCGTCCGGGTCATCGCGGACGACGAAAGTGAGTGGCTCAAGGTGATGCTCCAGGAGGAATACGGCCTGGGCCTTTCGCACCGGCGGCCCCTCCTCTCGGGCCTCGCGACGTTCGCGGCCTTCGTGATCTTCGGAACCGTCCCACTGCTCCCCTACCTCGCCGGCATCCCGTCACCCTTCCTCGCCGCGGGGATCCTCGCGAGGATCTGCTTCTTCCTCGTCGGATCACTGAAGAGCCTCTGGGCGCTCGAAGCCTTCTAAGTTTCGGGGACGAAGACGCTCCTGATCGGCGCGGTCGCGACGGCCCTCGCCTACGGCACCGGCCGCTTCTTGTTGTATACCTCCTCAATAAAATGGGACACGTTGGCGATCACGTCCAGGTACGTCTCGTACTCTCGCATGTAGACT
>JBILTI010000306.1:0-3590 GCA_044371595.1 Bacteriovoracaceae bacterium | reverse complement strand
GGGTGATCGCCAGCGTGCGGGGCATGGGTTGCGACCTCGAGGAGCTGCTGCGCCGGGGCCTGATCGAGATCGTCTTCATTCCCCAGCCGGAGATCGTCGTCGAGAAGCACCTCCTGATGATGAAGGACGCGATCGAACGCACCGGCGCGAAGCGCATCGCCGTCGACTCGTCGTCGGTGTTCGTCCACAAGATAACCGATCCGCAGACCGTGCGGGAAATGATCTTCCAGCTCACAACCCTGATCCAGATGACCCAGGCCGTGGGCCTCTTCTCCTCCGACATCCCGTACGGCAGTGACCGGATCAGCCGCTTCGGCGTCGAGGAGACGGTGGCCGACGGGATCATTCTCCCTTCGGCCGTCGAAAACGCGAAGACGCTGAAACGCAACCGGTTCCTCAAGATCTACAAGCTCCGCAACACGGCGCAAGCCAACGGAAGACACCGGATCGAGATCGGGCCGGGCGGGATCGCCGTCACCGGATCCTCCCTGAAGCCGCGTCCCGCTTCCGGGAGGACCCGGCAGGTGCGGGCGAAAGGCAAGAAACCACGATGAAGGCACCTCGCGGCGGGCCTCGGACCGACGACTTCCGGCGGCTGACCACGCTCTACTCGATCAGTAAGAAGCTGTCCGTCTTCGCGCGCGTCGAGGAGTCCTTCGCCGAGATCCTCGAGTGCGCCGCCGAATCGTTTCCGCTCTCGACGGCCGTGCTGATCGAGCACTGGGAGCGGAGGCCGCGGATGACGATCTGGTTCGCCGAGGGTACGCCGAAGGAGGTCGTCGCCCGAGCGATCGAAAATGCGAAGGAGGCCTACACCTTTCTCGCCGACGGGCCCGCCGGTTCGGAGATCGACCTGGGGGGCGCCGTCCGTCCCGAGAGCGTCCTCCGCCACAACGACCTGTCGCTCGCCATCGACACTTCCGAGGCCGGCTGCTACATCGCCCTTCCGCTGATCATCGACAACCTCCATCCCCTCGGGGCCCTCCAGCTCGAAGGGGCCGCTCCCCTCGACGAGAAGGACCTCGAGTTCGTGAGCGCGCTCACGAACCTCGTCACCGTCGCGATCGACCGGTCTTACAAAACCCTGCGGGAGCGGGAGGCCCGGGACGACGAGGCCCGCGAAAACCTCAAGATCCTCTACAACTCGCAAGACAAGGTCGAGACCCTCGAGTCGGAGCGGGAGCTCCGGGAAGCGTTCGTCTCGCTCCTGATCCACGATCTCATCACCCCGCTTTCGATCGTGCTCGGAGCCGCGCAGATGATCCTCCGGAAACCCGAGGATAGCGCCGCCCACCTGAAGTCGGCGCGGATGATCGAGGCGCAGGCGCACCGGGCTGGCCAGATGATCTCCGACCTCCTCGACGCCAACCGCATCCGGAGCGGGGAAGCGCTCGCGCTGAACAAGACGACCGTTGACCTAGCAGCGCTCGTCGCGGGCACGCTCTCCGATCTCGCGATCGTCCACGGGCCGCGCTTCGCCTTCGAGGCCCCGGGGCGGATCGACGCCCTGGTCGACGCCCGCGGCGTCCGGCGGATCGTAGAAAACCTCTGCAACAACGCCATTAAGTACGGCGCCGCCAACGCGCCCGTCACCGTCGCGCTTACGCACACGGAAACCCACGTCACCCTCACCGTTACGAACCGCGGTAACGCGATCCCGGCCGAGGAACAAGGTTCCCTCTTCCACCAGTTCCGCCGAACGAGGGCGGCCCAGGCCGGGAAGAAGAAAGGCTGGGGAATCGGTCTCACCCTCGTCCGCGGCGTCGCCGAAGCCCACGGCGGTATCGTGACCGTGTTCAGCGACCGCGAGAACGGCACCGTCTTCAGCGTCACCCTGCCGCGCGACGCTCGCGGATAGGGCCTCCGTTCTCGAGGGCAAAAAAAAGCCCCGGCGCGAGAAGGGGCTTTTTAAATCTCACACGTGTTTTCGTTTTTCAGAACAACTTAGGCCAACGGACTCTTCGATCAAACGTGGTGCCCGCGGCACTAGGCTGAGCGAACCACTCGTCTTGGACCTAACTTATCCAATTCAGTGAAACGAGCCGAGAGTGGATTTGGCGGAGCTGGCAAAACTACGCTATTTGGAAGGTTGGTCACGGCAACGACTGGCCTCTCACTACGGACGAACGCTTAATGCTATTACCAAATACTGTCAGACCATCCGGCGGAGGGGCTTCCATCTTCCAGGGATTACAGAAACGGAAAGGAAGAAAATTCCATGGGCTTATCAAAATTGATCTCGATTGCTGTAGCCGTGACGTTTTTTGCAGCAGCTAAAGTGCAGCTTCCACGCTTAATAAAAGCCGTGAGGGCTGCCCAAGTGAAAATTATAATGGATTCCCAAGCCTCAAAATGGTCAAAGGCCATGACCCTACCAAGTCGATAAACCGGACCATGAGTGAATCCATGATGACTTTACTAAATTTTAAAATGGAGAAAATCATGTCAAAGAAAGTCGCCCTCTACTGCCACGTTAGTACCGGCAACCAATCAACTGGTCTTGAAGCTCAAGTCCGGGCCCTGCGAGATTACTGTGACCGCAACAGCATCTCGGACTATGTGATCTACGAGGATGAAAACCAGTCTGAGGTGAAACAATCCCGCCCATCCCTTGATCGAATGATGAAGCATGTGCGTGAAGGACTCATAGGAAAAGTTATCGCCTATAGCTTCAGTCGTTATGCGAGATCGGTAACTCTCCTTCTTCGCGCCCTTGAGGAGTTCCGGAAAATGAATGTGGGTTTTGTCTCGATCACGGAATCCATCAACACTAACACTCCACTTGGAGCGGCAGTCTTCACTATCCTTGGCGCAGCCGCCCAGCTCGAACGCGATCTCATCGCGGAGAGAGTTCGCAATGGTCTCGCGAACGCCAAAGCCAAGGGTGTAAGGATCGGAAGACTCAAAACTCGGGACAGTGATCTCATCAGAAAGCTGCGTGCTTCCGGAATGACCTACCGCCAGATCGCTACGATCTCCAAGTGCTCTGCAGGAGCTGTGTCTGCCGAGCTGCTGGCCATGGAAGCTGAGAAAGCCAGAACTCATGCACAAGCCTCTCCTGCTGAGGCAAGCCCACAAGTTGTAAAAGAGGTAAGCCCTTCTTCTTCTACAATCCACGAAATCGAAATGCCCTATGGAGAAATCAAACTTGAACTAGACTTTGCCTCGTAAAAGCAAAAGGCCGGATGGAGATTTCATGGTCTCCATCTGGCCTATTCTTATTCGATCTTTAGTGCAAGAAACGAGTTAGAAGCTAGTGTTTTAGACCGGACTTCTTCGATGAAGAATGAATCTCTTATTTCTTTAAAAGCTGGCTACCAATGATTGCAGCGGCTGCTGTGAAAATCAGGCCATTGGCGACCGAGTCGTTAATCCGAAAACCAACGACTCCCTGTTTTGGTCCTCGCGTAGGAGGAAGTTTGTCCTCATAGGGGGTGTTCGATCCCAGTATAAGTATTGAACTCTCTTTTTTCCTCTCCTTCGCCTGGAAAGGCATGGGTGGTTCAGGTGCAATCCAATGTGCTTGACTTAATGCTGAGAGTTCGGTGGTGTAAGAAATCTTGTGTAAATTCTGATTTGGCCTAAGCACG
>JBILTI010000374.1:0-3089 GCA_044371595.1 Bacteriovoracaceae bacterium | reverse complement strand
CGCCGGCGCGGACTTCCTGCAGATCTTAAAAGAGCGCCGTCCCCGGTCGCCGTGGATCTTCCACGACTTTCGCGGCAACGAGCCGCTCCTCCGGGATCTCCTCCGGCTCCACCCGGAGACGTACTTCTCCTTCGGTCTCTCGATCGACAACTCCCCGCAGATCCGGGAGCTCCTGCCGCTCGTGCCGCTCGGTAACCTCTTCCTCGAAACCGACGAGCAGAAGCACCTCGACATCCACGACATTTATCTCCGGGCGGCGCACCACCTCGGCGTCGACGTGGAGCTCCTGAAGTCGCAGCTCTGGGCCAATTTCCGTAAGGTCACAAAAAATTTGCACTGACCTGTCACGGCCGGACGGCCCCCGCCGTTATGAGGGGTATGAAAGCGCTCATCCTCATCGCCGCCGTTCTCTCGAGTCTCGCCGTCCACGCCCACCCGGTCATCTACCAGGACGGCTGGGCCCTGAGCTCGGCCAACATGGCCGACTACTCGAACAACTACGTCATGTATTCGTTCTCGCCGCGGCTCGCGGCCGGGGTTGACCACTGGCGCTTTACCCGGAACGGCGAAAACAACGAGCTGGGCCTCGTGAAGCTGAACCACCTCCTGTGGCGACGGAACGCCGCCGACTCCCAGGCGAACGTCTACCTCCACACGGGCCTCGGTGTCGAGGACCGGGAGTTCAGGGGACCGGCGACCCTGGGAACGGGGATGGTCGGCGCGGACCTCGACTGGGAAACGCGCACGCTCTTCACGGCGGCGAAGTACTACCAGTTCCAGAACTCCTACGTCGCCCAGGGGCGGGTCGGCTTTTCACCGAAGGAGGCCCCGTTCGAGGAGCTCCAGACCTGGTTCATGCTCCAGGGGATGGCCATCGGCGGCGTCCAGGACCGGCTCATGCTGACGCCGCTGGTGCGCTTCTTCTACCACAACGTACTTTGGGAAATCGGTTCCAGCACCCGCGGCGAGTGGATGCTGAACCTAATGGTTCACTACTAGACGGAGGATACGGTTATGAAAAAAATTCTGGTTCTGATCGCGATGAGTCTTTCGCTCACCGCCGCCGCGGGGGAGATCTCGGTCAAGGTGAGCGGCATGGTCTGCTCGATGTGCGCGCAGGGGATCCAAAAGAAGTTCTCCTCTCAGGAGGGCATCCGGGAGCTCACGGTTAACATGGACGAGAAGGTCGTCACGATCCACACGGTCGACGGGAAGGACGTCGCCGACGCGACGATCACGAAGCTCATTCAGGAGGCAGGTTACAATGTGGCAAGCATTACGAGGAAGTAGGGCCGTCGCCTACGCGTCGCTCTTCACCTCCTTCGGAACGCTCCTCTGCTGCGCGATCCCGTCGACGCTGGTACTCCTGGGTTTCGGCGCGGCCCTCGCGGGTTTCGTTGGCCAGTTCCCGCAGCTCATCTGGCTCTCGGAGCACAAGGAGCTCGTCTTCGGCGTCTCGTTCGTCATGCTGGGGATCACCTACGCGGGCCAGCGGTACGCGGAGCGGGAAGCGTGTCCCGTCGACCGGCGCGAGGCCTGCGCGTCGGCTAAGCGCTGGTCGCGGCCCCTGTTCCTCGTGACATTTCTGATAAACTTCGTCGGCGCGTTTTATGCCTTTATCCTCCCGCGGCTCCTGTGAGAGGATAGAGGGATATGAAAACCGATGAAGAGTGGATGCGGGAGTACCGGTCTGGAAGCGAGGAGGCGTTCGGCGTCCTCTATGACAAGTACGCCTCGGTGGTCTACGGCTACCTCCGGCGGCGGCTCCGGGAGAGCGAGGTCGAAGACCAGTTCCAGAAGGTCTGGCGGCAGCTCCACGAAAAGCGTGGCCTCTACAAGGACCAGCCCTTCGCGCCCTGGCTTTTCGTTTTGGTAAAGCATCTTCTGATCGACGATTACCGTTCCCGCGGCCGGCGTGACCTCGCGGCCCACCGGGAGGAGATCATCGATGAACTCTACACCCAGGGGCCGGACCAGGGCGACGAGGTCGACGCCCTCCTGGCGAAGCTTTCGCCGGAGTCCCGGGATCTGGTGCGGCGGTACTACCTCGACGGCGTCGGGTACGACGAGCTCGCGGCTGAAACGGGCCTGTCACAAACCAACCTCCGGCAGCGTCTATCCAGGGCGATCCGAGGACTAAGGGGGCAGCGTGAAGGATAGAGAGTTATTACAGTTTTTGACCGGTTCAGAGGCCCCCCCGGCGCTCGTGAAGGCGCAGGCCAAGGCCGACGTCCTTCTCTCGTTCCGCGGCACCCAGATCGTGTTTAAGTTCTTCCTCTTCGAACTCCTCGGCGCGCTCTTCTCCATGGCCGTCTGTCCGCAGTTCGGCCTGGGCCTCGTCGAGGGCCACGGCTTGGCCCACTCCTTCCGCGCCTTCGGCGACGGCGCCTGCGCCGCCTTCTGCGCGTCGCTCTTTCTCTCGAGCGGCCTCGTCGTCGCGTTCATCGGAATGCCCGGCGAAGAGCTCTGGTGGGTCTGGCGGCGGTTCAAGTACACGCTCGTCCTCCTTCCGCCGCTCCTCTGGGGGCTCTTCATGTTGACGAACCTCGCGGCCGGCATTCCCCGCGAAACGCTCACCTATAACCTCTCGTGGGTCCTCGCCGGCGTCGCCGCGCAGGTCCTCTGGCTCGAGCTCCGGAGCAAGTCCTTCGTCAGGGATCTCGCGGCACGCACGACATCGTAAAGACGTCCTCGCGGCCCCCGAACTGGTGCGCGAGCGCGACCGCGAGCTGCCGAGCCGCGGCCGGATAGCTGCGCCGAGCCTCCTTCTGATAGGTGGCGTCGAGCACCGTCACGACGCGCTTAAGCCAGAGCTCTACGAGGCCGTCGGTCCGGTTTACGCCGGCGAAGAGCTTGTGGCCCCCGAGGGTGAAGGACTTTACCTCCGAGAGCATGAGGTAGAAGACCACGTCGTGGTGCTTGTGCTCCGCGTGGCAGGTGTATTGCGAGACGGTGCGCTGGGCGCGGGCGGTGAGGATGAGGGCGGCGAACGTGACGAGGAGGAACGGAACCTTCATGGTGGTCTCCTTGTGAAAGGAGAATGGTTCTACCACCGTCGCCGGTTCCGACCGACTTAATTAATCCAAAAC
>JBILTI010000304.1:0-3606 GCA_044371595.1 Bacteriovoracaceae bacterium | reverse complement strand
CGTCCGCGCTTCTCCGGTGGCGCAGAGCTCCCGCTCCTGGCCGCACTCGTCGTAGGGTGAGTAGATCCACGGCGGCGTCTGCTTCGCGGTATCCGAGAGCGGCGGCGCGGGCTTAACGAGCGCGCAACTACTCAAAAGTAAGAGCAAAAAGAGATTATTCATTTGCCGAAAATTGTGTCCTTCCACCATGTCAAAGTCAACGAGACTTTAACAAAGGTTTTGACACGCGCCGTCTCGATTGACGGTGATCGGGAGGGGTCTTAGGCTTTGAAGGGAAAACGCGGTTGTTTCTGATTGAACACGGAGGCCATTATGGAACACAAGCTACCCCAGTTGCCATATCCGAAGAACGCCCTCGAGCCCCATCTGTCCGCCGAAACGCTGGAGTACCACCACGGGAAGCACCACCGGGCCTATGTGACGAAGCTGAACGAGCTCATCCGCGGGACCGAGTACGAAGAAATGGATCTCGTCGACCTCGTCCTGAGCTCCGCGGGCCCGGTCTTCGACAACGCCGCCCAGCACTGGAACCACACCTTCTTCTGGAGCTGCCTCGCGCCGAACGGCGCCGGGACACCGGCGGGAGAACTCGCGGACCTCCTGACCGCGAGCTTCGGGAGCTTCGAGAGATTTAAAGAGGAGTTCGCCAAGGCGGCGGCGGCGAACTTCGGCTCCGGCTGGACCTGGCTGGTGCGGAACGACGACGGCGCGCTCGAGATCATGAACACGTCGAACGCCGACAACCCGCTCCGGCACGGGAAAAAGCCCCTCCTGACCCTCGACGTCTGGGAACACGCCTACTACATCGACTACCGGAACTCGCGGTCCGAATATATCACGCACTTCTGGAACCTCGCGAACTGGGAGTTCGCCGCCGCCAACCTCTCCCGGGAACTGTCGTTCCGGGCGGGGCCGACGGAGGGCACGGAGCTCCGGGAATGGCCGACGGCCTAACTAAAGTTTAACTTTATTTCCGCCCCGGGGCCCTGCTATACTCCGGGGCATGAAAAATTCGACGATCGTCGTCATCGAAGACGAGCAAGACATCCGCGATCTCATCAGCTTTCAGCTCAAGTCGGAGGGACACGAAGTGCTCGCGGCCGAGTCCATCGACCGGGCCATCACGGTGGTGGAGCGCGCGGAGACGATCGACCTCTTTATCATCGACTGGATGCTTCCAGGCGTCATGAGCGGCCTCGAGTTTACGAAAAAGCTCCGGGCGCAGAAGAAGTTCGTCGATACCCCGATCATCATGATCACGGCCCTGACTCAGCCGGATAACATCGTCGCGGCGCTCGACGCCGGCGCCGACGACTACATCACGAAGCCCTTCGACCTGAACGTGCTCCAGGCGCGGGTTCGGGTGCAGCTCCGGAACCTTGACCGGAGCGAAACGTCGACCGACGACACGCTCGACTTCGGCGTCCTGAAGATCGAAGTCAGCAAGTGCCGCGTCCTCGTCGAGCGGGACGAGGTTTCGCTCACCTCCACGGAGTTCAAGATCCTTTCGATGCTCGCGGGGAAGCCGGGCCACGTCTTCACGCGCGAGCAGTTCATCAACAACATCCAAGGCGAGAACATCTTCGTCTCAGGCCGGACCATCGATACGCACATCGCGGGCCTCCGGAAGAAGCTCGGGACCGCCGCCAACATGATCGAAACGATCCGGGGCATCGGCTACCGATTTAAAGATGTCCTCTAGGACCGCCTACCCCTGGTTCTTCTTCTACCGGATCGCGCGTCTAACGCTCGTAGTCTTTTTGCCTACCCTCTTCGTCATCCTTTTCCTCTACCGCTCGTCTTACCGCACGGGCCTGGTGACCCAGATCACCCAGCAGACGAACGAAGACCTGCGGCTCCTCGATCACACGCTTCGGAGCGCAGGCCTCGGCTGGCGCGCCTGGTGCAAGGCCCTTCCTCCGCTTCGCGACGTCCACTATACCCTGCTGCGACCGAGCGGCGAAGTCCTCTGCGACAACGCCGCCGCGCGGACTCCGCAACCGGGGCCCGGCGCCACCGACGACGTCGCCGAAGCGCTGCGGACCACGTTCGCGTTCCGGCTCCGGAAGAGCCCGGTGTTCGGCAGCGAGGCGGTCTTCGCGGCCTATCGGATCAGCGACGACCTCGTAGTCCGGAAGGTCGTTCCCATGTTCTCCCTCCGGGACAACATCAACCGCTTCGACCGGGTCCTCTTCCTCCGGATCGTCCCCTTCGCCCTAGGAAGCTACCTCCTGTTTATCTTCCTCTTCTTTCGCTCCACGAAGCCCCTCGGCGTGATCCTCACGAAGGTCGAGAAGTTCAAGGACGACATTCCGTTCAACCGGAACCTGGCGCTCCTCTACGAGCGCGACGAATGGGGCGCGATCGAGGAGGCCCTCAACAAGGCGGACCTCCGGCTCCAGAAGCAGATTCTAGAAGTGCAGGTCGAGAACGAGAAGAACACGGCGATCCTCGAGTCGATCAACGACGACATCATCGCCGTCGACCGCTACGAAACCATCCTTTTTTATAACTCGAAGTTCCGGAACGACTTCATGAACCGGCGCGAGGGGTCGGAGATTATCAAAAAGGTGTGGCACGTCTTCGCGGACGAGGTCCTCGCGGCTTTCCGGGAGGTCCTGCGCGCGGGCGAGCCCCGGTCGCTGAAGGGCATGTCCTTTCCGCAGAGCAACCGCCCGGAGCGCCTCTTCGATCTGACGATCACGCCGCTGAAGTCCGTGACCGGCGTCGTCAACGGCGCGCTCGGCGTCTTCTACGACGTGACCGAGTTCAAGCTCGCCGAGCAGATGCGCGTCGACTTCGTCGCCAACGTCTCCCACGAGATTCGGACGCCGCTCACGTCGATCAAGGGCTTCACGCAGATCCTCCAGACGCAGGCCCCGAAGATCGACCCGGTCCTGCACCCTTTCCTCGAGAAGATCGTCGCGAACACGGAGCGGATGATCTCGCTCTTCAACGACCTCCTGAATCTCTCCGTGATCGAGTCGAAGAATACGCTCGCCGCGGAGGACGTCCCCCTCGAGGAGATCGTCGCCAGCGTCGCCGACAACATCGCCGCAAGCTACCCGACGAAGCGGATCTCGGTCGTCCCCGAGCTCCGGCTCCCGTACGTCCGAGGCGACTTCCGCCTGATCGAGCAGGTGATCCTAAACCTCTGCGACAACGCCTGCAAGTACGCCGGGGACGCCGTCGACATCGGCGTCGCGAGCTTCGAGAGGGACGGCCGCGCGTACCTCGTCATCCGGGACAACGGTCCCGGGATCGCCCGCGAGCACCTGCCGCGGATCTTCGAACGCTTCTACCGGGTGGACGCGTCCCGCGAGAGCCTGCGCGGGACGGGCCTCGGGCTCTCGATCGTCAAGCAGATCGTCTCGAAGCACCGGGGCCGGATCTGGGCCGAGAGCGAGGGCCTCGGCCGGGGGACAGCGTTCGTGATCGAGCTGCCGCTAGAATAGGTACTCGAGCTCGAACGCGTAGATCGACTTCGCGAAGGCGAAGTTATCCCCGTCCTTCGAGTTGTTCTTCTGGTAGTCGTACTTCAGGTTCGCGCGCCAGCGCTGGGCGAAGGTCCGCGACAGCCGCGCGCTCGGGTTGATCAGGAGCTCG
>JBILTI010000303.1:0-3637 GCA_044371595.1 Bacteriovoracaceae bacterium | reverse complement strand
CGGCAGGCGCTCCGGAAGGAAGGGAACTCGCTGTTTATCACGCCGGACGAGGCCAACCTCGTCCGGACGAACATCAAAACCACGGTGAACCAGGGGTTCCTCGAGGGATCGAACGTCAACGCGATCGAGGAGATGTCGGAGCTCATCAAGGCCCACCGACACTTCGAATCGATCCAGAAGGCGATCAACGCCTACGACCAGATCTCGGGAAAAGCCGCGAACGAAGTGGGTAAATTTTAACCGGGAGCTCTGAATGATCCGCGCACTTCACACGTCCGCAACGGGAATGGCCGCCCAGGAGTCGAATGTGAACACGATCTCCAACAACATCGCCAACGTGAACACGACCGGCTTCAAGAAGGCCCGGACCGAGTTCGACGACCTCCTCTACGAAACGGTCCAGGAGGCCGGGGCAAAGTCCTCGGGATCGACGGAGTACAACGTGGGCCTCCAGGTCGGCTCCGGGGCAAAGGTGTCGGCGACGCGGAAGATCCACTCACAGGGCTCGCCGCAAATGACGAACAACCCCTACGACCTCATGATCAACGGCGAGGGGTTTATGGGCGTCATCGCCCCGAACGGCGAACTAAAGTACACCCGCGACGGCTCGTTCAACGTCGACGCGCAGGGAAATCTCGTGACCCGAGCGGGCCACAAGGTCTTTCCGGGGATCGTCGTTCCGCCGAATATCATGCGCATCAACATCGCCGAGAACGGAGCCGTCGAGGCGTTCACCCGGGAATCCGTCGAGCCGATCAACCTGGGGCAGGTCCCGGTCTTTACCTTCGTCAACCCCACCGGGCTCCGGTCCGAGGGTGGCAACCTCCTGGCGGCGACCGCTGGATCGGGCCAGGCGATCCAGAACGTCCCCGGCGAGAACGGCTCCGGGATCCTCATGCAGGGAGCGATCGAGGCGTCGAACGTCAATGTGATGAACGAGATGACGGACCTGATCAAGGCCCAGCGGGCCTACGAGATGAACTCAAAGGTCATGGGCGTCGCGGACCAGATGCTCCAGACGGTGAATAACATCAGATGATAGCAAACCTCTTCACCCTCCTATTTATGATCTTCGCCGCCGCGGCCTCCGCCTGCGAAGTCGACCTCCCCGAGCGCCTCGTCGTCATCGGGGACGCGCCGGACCTCACCGCCGTCATGGCCCAGAAGGGGTGCTCACCGGAGACCCTCCGCGAGCTCTCGGCTACGCTCCGCTCGGTCAACGGGAAGATCACGAAGTTCCACTTCGCCGAGCTCCTGCGGGCGAAGAACGTCACGGCGGAGCTCCGGCGGCCGCTGGTGTCCGTTGAAAACATCCGGCACCTGGTGCGCGAACAGCTGCCGGTCCCGGGCAGGGTGCAGCTCCTGTCGGCCACGGCGGTGAACCACCCCGACTACCTCGTCCTCGGCGAAGGCGAGCGGCTCGAGCTCCGCTGCGAGGGCTGCGCCTACGGCACCGGGGAGACGCTGAACCTCTTCGTCAACGCTCCCGACGGCTCGTGGCGGGGCTACCTCGTGACCGCGAACTTCCGCCGGCTCGTAAAGGCGTACCGGGTGACCGAGTTCCGCCAGGCCTTCGGAACCCTCTCGCCGGAGGTCCTCCGGGAAGAGCAGGTCGAGGCGATCCCGCACACGGACCTTCTGACGGATCTCTCGCTCCTCCGATTCTATAAGCTCAACAAGCCCCTCAAGGCCGGGGAGCTGGTCCGCCTCTCGGATCTCACGGCCCTGGACCTCGTCAAGGCGGGCCTCCGCACGGAGGTCGTGATCGAAAACTCGCTGATCCGGCTCAAGACCGCCGGCATCAGCCGGAGCAACGGCGCCCTCGGCGACCTCGTCGAGGTGTACCATCCGCAGAAGAACAAGAAGTACCAAGGTAAGGTCATCGATATCAACAAAGTGCTTGTGGAACTATGAACACAATCCTCCTCTTCCTTCTCTTTTTCCTCGTCTCATGCGCCGGGTTCGTCGACAACCTCCACCGCCAGCTCGACCGCGAAGAGCGCGGCGCTCGCCCGGCGGCCCAAGCCCCGCAGCGAGACCGCTTCGCCGCCTACCGGGAGCGGGACCGGTTCCGGCCCGAGGACGACAAGCGGCCGATCAAGAACCCCGTCACCTACTCTCTCGGGAGCGACCCCTCGGGGCAGGTCCGGCCTCCGGTGAAGCGCGAATACCGGCAGCAGCGCTACCAGGCCGAAGACTTCGTCGACGGCGACAGCGGCGGCTCGCTCTGGGCGGGCCAGGGATCGAGCGCCTCGCTCTTCACCTACCAGAACGACAAGCGGATGGGCGACATGGTGATCATCAATGTGCTCGAGAACCTCCGGAACCAGATCTCCGCCGAGCTCAAGCGCGTCTTCCCGGACCTGCCGAAGAAGGCCGGGAAGGAGCTCAAGGCCACCGCCAAGGAGGCCCCGGCCGCGGCGCCGCCGGTGGGCGGGAACCCCGACGCGGAGATGGACATGAAGGTCTATGACAAGATCTCCGGAACCGTCATGGAGGAAGTGAGCAAGGACTACATCCTCCTCCGGGGCCGCAAAGAAGTCATCTTCAAGAAGGAAAAAAGATCCATCGAAATCCAAGCGCTTGTCTCAAGAAAAGACATCATGGAAAATGACTACGTGAACTCGGACAAGCTCCTCGAGTCGCGAGTCTTCGTCCTCGGAAGGGAAAACTAGCATGATCAAACTTCTGCCGCTGCTCCTCCTGACGCTCGCGGGCCCCGCCGTGGCCAACGGCAACCGGCTCAAGGACCTCGTTACGATCAAGGGCGTCCGGGAGAACCCGCTCATCGGCTATGGCCTCGTTATCGGCCTCGCCGGAACCGGCGACGGAGGCGGCGAGATCACGAACACCTCGCTGAAGAAGATGTTCCAGACCCTGGGCCTCAACCCACAGAAGGAAGTCACGAGTAAGAACGTCGCCGCGGTGATCGTCACTGCGAAGCTCCCGGCGTTCGGTCGGGTCGGTCAGAAGCTCGACGTCACGGTATCCTCGATCGGTGGCGCCGCCTCGCTGGCCGGCGGAACGCTCCTCGTGACCCCGCTCAAGGGCGGCGACGGCCACATCTACGCCGTCGCGAGCGGCGCGCTTTCGATCGGAGGCCTCGACCGCGGCAAGAAGCTCGCCACGACGGGCCGGATCCCCGAGGGCGGAACGATCGAAAAGGAACTCGAGCTCGCGTTCAACGACAAGCGCGCCGTCCGGCTCGCACTCAACAACCCCGACTTCACCACGGCCGCGCGGATCGAACGCACGATCAACCAGGAGCTCGGCGGGAAGTACGCCACCGCCGGCGACGCGACGACGATCGACGTCATCATTCCGACGTACTACGAGCGGAAGATCGTCGAGCTGATCGCGAACATCGAGAACTACAAGGTCGTCGCCGACGCCCCGGCGAAGATCGTGATCAACGAGCGGACCGGGACCCTCGTCGCCGGCGGCGACATCGTGCTCAAGAAGGCCGCCGTCAGCCACGGCGACCTGGTCGTCGAGATTAAGGGAGCGGAGGGGTCGGGTAACAAGCACGTCCACCTTCTGGAGCAGTCCACGACGATCAACGACCTCGTCAAGGCTATGAACGCCCTCGGCACGAAGCCCGAGGACCTGATCTCCATCTTCCAGGCGCTCAAGCAGA
>JBILTI010000302.1:0-3638 GCA_044371595.1 Bacteriovoracaceae bacterium | reverse complement strand
ACTGTCCGACGACGAAGCTCGTCCGCGAGCTGACCTTCGACTACGCACCGGCGCTCGCCTTCGCCCGGGAAAATCTATGTCCGCCGCGCTTCTGACCGGGCTCCTCCTCCTCACCGCGTGCGCGGCGCAACCGGGCCTACCGGCGCAGGAGGAGATTCCGGTGCGGACTCTCTTCGCGAGCGGCGCGACCCGGCGGGACTACTTCGTCGAATCCCGGGCCCAGGCCCTCGCCCTGATCGCGCAGCGGCGCCGGTACTTCGAGCTCCTCATCGAGTCCGCGCGGGACTCCTCGTACCCGCTGCAGACGATGCAAGGCTGCGTCGACGAGCAGAAGGTCCTCGCCCCGTTCGAGACCCGCGGCGGGGGCCAGCGGCTGATAAGCTTCCTCTATTCGACGGGCCGCCTAGGCCCGGTTGGCGTCTGCGGTACGAGCGGAATTCAGCTGGCGGCCGTCATCCTCGACTACTGCCCGAAGCTCGGCGCCGTCGTCGAGTTGAGCGCCCGCCCGGGCATCATCGGCGATCTCAAAAGGTTAAACCTATGCGAACCGTTCACACCCTGATCCTCCTCCTCTGGTCCGTCGCCGCAACCGCGGCCCCGCCGGATCTGCTGCAGCTGCAGAAGCTCCTGCTCGTGAACGGCTGCCGGCTCTTCTCCCTCACCGGCGATCTCGTCACCGCGTTCCCCGGCACGATCTGCGTCTTCCTGCCGGACGGCGCCTTCGTCTCCGCGACGGAAACGCACCTCCGGTACTTTTCGAAGGACGACGAGATCCGCTGGGAACTCCCGGGGAACTTCCACCACCAGATCAACCTCAGCGCCGACGGGAAGCGGATCCTCGCGCTGAGCTCGGCGCTCGTGGCCGGGGAGCGCGAGGACAAGTTCCTCGTCGTCGACCTCGCGGGCCGGGTGCTCCACGCCCAGACGGCGCTTCCGCTCCTGACCGCGGCGAAGCTCTCGCGGCTCCACCTGTCGATGGCGGTCAAGGTGCCGGGGATGGACGCGACTACCGAGATCTCGCACTTCAACAGCATCTACGAGATCCCGCCGCGGGCGACCGCCGGCGGCCCGGCGTACCTGCGGCCCGGGAACGTAGTCGTCAATTCGACGAACCTCGGGATCTTCGTCCTCACCCCGGATCTCCAGACGCTCCTCCACCACTCGCAGTTCCCGTCGTCGCGCCGGCACCAGGTCCACGACGTCCAGGTGACCCGGCGGGGGACGTACCTGTTCTTCAACAACCTCGTCGACTCCGGCCAGCCGCAGTACCACCCGATCTCGGGCCCGGTCCTCCCGGAGCACTGGTCCGCCGTCGAGGAGCTCGATCCGCGCACGCTCGCGCCGGTGCACCGGTTCGAGGGCAAGTCGCGGCTCCTCTTCTACTCGCCGATCTCGAGCAACGTCCAGGAGGTCACCGACGACGTCTGGCTCTTCACGCACGTGATCACGGGAACGTACCTCTACTCGAAGTCCCGGCGGGACGTCTTCCTCTCGATCCCGGGGACGCACTACAACGCCCGGGGGTACACGCAGGCGCAGCAGGTGCGCGCCGAAAACTTGACGGATTTCCTCCGCGCCCGAGGCCGCTAGCGGGGCTCAGTTTCCGGGTCCGGAAACCGATACGACGGGTGACTAAGGAGTCACCATGGAATCGGCGCAGTGGACCTATCACCAGTTTCGAAAGACTCACGACTATCCTATCTACGTGCGGCTGGCGGCGGAGGCGCCGACGGCCAAACTGACCCACCTCCTCACCGAGCTCGGCTTCACGGCGCTCTCCGACGCCGACGCGAAGAAGATCCCGCTGCACCGGCCTAACACGCGGATCCTCTCGGTCCAGGAGGCGAGCGCCCGACTCCAGCGCGAGATCTCCGGATCCGAGCTCCTCGATAGGTACGGCGCCGAGTCCCTGTCGCTCCAGGGCGGGATGCCGGTCTACACCTACCGCAAGGTGGGCCTTATGGGGCTCCCGTTCGGAAAGACGTTCTGGGAGCTCGCGGTCCACCCCGAGCTCGCGCACACGGATCAGATGGTGGGCCTCCGGGTCGTGCTCGTGCGCTTCCTCGCGCAGGCGCTCTCCTACGACGGTGTCCTCTGCTACTGGGGGATCGTTAAGGACGACGCCGTCATCGTCATGAAGCAGGCCCAGTCGTTCGGCGAGGCCGTGCTCATCGACGTCAAACGCCGGGTCGTCTTCTCGAACGGCGGCGAGCTTCGGATCGGGACGGGCCTCAAGGTCATCCGGAAGGACAAGGAAACGCGGACCCCGTCGCAGATGTCGCGGGAGGACCTCATCGGCTTCCTCAGCGTGAGCACGTGCCTCCTTAGCTTCACCGGCGTGACGCCGATGATGAAGAAGGCGATCTACGACCTCAGCACGAACGCCACCGGCGCCTACGCCGTGACCGAGGCGACGGCCAATCTGTAGTTGTCTTCGCTCACCGAGTCCGCTAAGCTAGCCCCATGAACGACTGGATCGACCCCGTTATCTTTTCCCTCGGCCCGCTGCAGGTCCGCTGGTACGGTGCGATGTACGTCCTCGGCTTCGTCGTGGGCGGCTTCATCCTCAAGTACCTGGCCGACAAGAAGTTCTGGCCGCTCCCCAAGGACGCCATCGACAAGTACGTCACGGCGCTCATCATCGGGATGTTCCTCGGCGCGCGCTTCTTCTACGTGGTCATCTACAACTGGGAATACTATTCGGTGAACCTCGCCGACGCCTTCGCCGTCTGGAAGGGCGGCCTCTCGTTTCACGGGGCGGTCGTAGGCATGTGCATCGCCACCTATCTCTTCGCGCGGAAGCATAACCTGCATTTCTTCCAGATCGCCGACTGCATGGCCGTCGCCGGTTCCCCGGGGCTCCTCTTCGGCCGGCTCGGCAACTTCATCAACGGCGAACTCTACGGCCGCGTGACCGACTCCTGGGCCGGCGTCGTCTTCCCCGGCGGCGGGCCCTTTCCGCGGCATCCGTCGCAGCTCTACGAAGGATTCCTCGAAGGCGTGCTGCTCTTCGTCCTTCTCTTCTTCCTGCACCGGCGCCAGCGGATCTACGGCGTCGTCAGCGCGGCCTTCCTCCTGGGCTACGGAACCTTCCGCTTCATCGTCGAGTTCTTCCGGGAGCCGGACGCGCAGCTCGGCTATTACTTCGGATACTTCACCATGGGGCAGTTCCTGTGCCTGGCGATGATCGTCCTCTCGTACGTTATCCTCGGCTGGGCGCGCCGGGCCAACGTCCGGAACCCGTACCTCCCGGAGCGGGCCGGCTAGCGGTTCGCCTTCCGCATCTTCTCGAGCACCGGCTCCGTCGCCGGTTCGCTCTTTTGAACCGCGTAGAAGATCGGGAAACAGGTGATCGTGCAGGCGGCGCTGTAGACGTGCTTTAGCGGAGCGGCGGCCCAGACGTAGTGGGCCTCCTCGCCGGTCCGCTTGTAGCTCGTCTGCTTCCCGTGCCGGTTGACCAGGGAGCGGAAGAAGACGTCGTGGAGGAAGTAGCTCGGCAGGCGTGCGAAGAAGTCCTCGACGACGCCCTCGCGGGCCTGAACGATCACCGGAAACTTGTACCGAACGTGGGCGACACGGAACTTCAGCGTCTGGACCCCCGCCACGGTGCTCACGACCTCTCCCTTGCCGTGCTTCCC
>JBILTI010000301.1:0-3640 GCA_044371595.1 Bacteriovoracaceae bacterium | reverse complement strand
GGCCGACGACGCGGCTGGATTGGCGATCAGCGAAAAGCTGAAGGCGCAGATCCGGGGCCTCCGGCAAGCAAGAAGGAACTCAGATGACGGCGTATCACTCATTCAGACTGCGGAAGGCGCGATCAACGAGATATCCAATATCATCATTCGGCTCAGAGAGCTCTCGATCCAGGCAGCCTCTGATACCGTCGGCGACCAGGAGCGAAGCTTCTCGAACACGGAATTCCAGAGCCTCCTCGAAGAGATCGATCGGATCTCGGAGGTCTCGGAGTTCAACGGTCGGAAGCTCCTCGATGGCAGCGGCGGGCTCGTCGAGATCCAGGTCGGCATCCACAACGATCCAACGAACGATCGGATCCGATTTGACTCTTCGAGCACGGACACCACTATTGAAACGCTCGGCCTCACCGGCGAGAACATCGCGAGCAAGGAGGGTGCCCAGTTATCTCTGTCGAAGCTGGACAACGCGCTCCTGCGGATCAACGGAACCCGGGCCAACCTCGGTGCGCTCCAGAACCGATTGCAATCGGCGAGCAGTACGATCGCGATCGCGGAGGAGAACATGTCCGGGGCCAACTCGCGGATCCGGGACGTCGACGTCGCTTCGGAGACCGCCGACCTGACGAAGAATAACATTCTCTCGCAGGCAGGTGTTTCCGTCCTGGCGCAGGCGAACCAGGCCCCGAACTTCGCCCTTAAGCTTCTCGGCTAAACCACACCCACTAACCTTCCCCCGAATGGGGGAAGGTTTCTTTATTTTCAAATCACCGAACTCTGCTAAACTCTACCCAATGAAGAAAACGATTATGATCTTCGGGATCTCTTCCTTCGTGGGGTCGAACATCCTCGAATTCCTCCGCGAAGACTACCGGATCATCGGCACCTACCATAAGACGCCGGTCGCGGTCCCCGGGGTCACCTGCGTCGCCTGCGACGTGCTCAAGAAGGAATTCGTGACCAGCCTGGTCGGCCGCTTCCGGCCTGACGTCACGGTCTACGCCGTCGGCCTGAGCTCGCTCCGGGAGTGCCATAACCTCGCGAAGCAGGCGGACGCGCTCAACTCCGCGGGGGCGGTAAACTGCTGCGTGGCCTCGGAGCGCTACGGCTCGAAGTTCGTGTACCTCTCCTCCTGCTTCGTTCTCGCCGGGGAAGACGTCCTCTACCGCGAGGGAGAGACGCCGTTCCCGAAGACGGTCTACGGGCACACGCTCTCCTCGACGGAGTTCTACGTCCAGCGCTCGTGCCTGAACTACCTCATCCTCCGCTGCGCGCCGCTCTACGGCCGCGGCTACAATCCGACCCACCACACGTGGTTCGAGCACCTCCAGGCGTCGCTCGCGAAGGGCGAGCCTGTGCTCGCGGACGGCTCCGTCCACACGGGCTTTCTCGACGTCCAGATCATGGCCCGAGTGCTGAAGGCCCTCCTCGAGACCGGCGTCACGAACCGCCTCTTCCACGTCTCGAGCCGCGACTTCCTCACCCGCTACGACTTCGCCCGTTCCTACGCCGGGATCTTCCGCCGGGACGCGGGCCTCGTCCAGCGCGTGAGCGGGCACTTTCCCGTAGATAAGAACAAGACAGCGGAGGGTACGACGTTCCACTTCCGGCTCGACAGCGCGAACCTCGAGGAGTTCCTCGGCACGAAGATGCCGACGATCGAGGAGTCGCTCGCGTTGACCTACCGGCGGCTCGGGCAGCTCAGCGGGACGAGTTCTTAACGAACTCCGTAAAGTAGTACTTCACGAGGGCCTCGGTTTCCACCGGCTCGCCCTGGAAGCGCCAGGAGATCGTGTTGAAGGGGCCGACGTGGGCCTTGATCTCGTGGATCGCGTGCACCGACTGGTTCTCGCTCGCGAGCCGCGGCGAGAAGAGGCCGCCGTTGTTCGAGAGGAAGCCGATGCTCACGACGTCCGCGGCGCGCCGGGCGACGATGAGCTTGAGCGAGTTCCGGAAAAGCATGAAGTCGTTGACGGTGTTAGAGATCTTAAAGATCTTGATCGACCGAGAGGCGTCGCGGTTGCTCCGGTACTGGTTGAAGAGCGACGCGTAGAACTCGAACCGGTCCTTGAGCTTGTTCACGAACGCGAGGCTCGACTCCTCGAGCAGCTGCAGGGTGTTCAGATGATCGTTGAAGCGGATGATCCCCGACTCCTCCATGTTCACCTCTTCCAGCGCCAGATTCTCGATCCAGGAAACATTTTGGTAGTCGTTAACGTTGATCGTGTCCATACAATAATTCTTTTGTACGGGGGCGGTCCCGTCAAGACAATTGTTCGTCGGGGCACTTATTGCGAGAGGCCCGCGAGGAGCTGCGGGCAGGCGCTCCCGGCGAGGAGCTTGTCCAGGTGCTGGCGGATCATGTTCGCGATCTCCCGGCGGAGGTTCTCGTCGAGGATGTTCCGGATCGCCTGGATCGGGACCGGGTCGCACTCCTCGAGGATCCGGTTCGGGTTGTTCGAGTTCGTGGCGGCGACGACGTCGAGGAGGGGCCGGAATCTCGAGATGACCTCCTCGACGCCGACGTCGTAGTCGAAGGGAACGCCGCTCGCGGAGGCCCGGGCCTGCCGGAAGTTCACCGAGGCGATCTCCCGTACGCGCGTCTGCTCGTGGATCCGGATGCCGCGCTAGGAGCTCACCTGAACGGCACGGACCTGGAAGCCCCCGGGCCCCGGCGCGTTCGTGAACTCCATGCGCGTGGTGATCCGGTCGTTGCTCCGGAGCTGGGCCTGGAACTGGTCGAGCTGGAGCCGCGTATCGGCGGCGGGCCGGAACGTCAGCTGGGCCTGGCCCTTGATCGTCGGCAACGGGGCCGCTCCTCTCCCCGGCCGGCGGCGCGAAGATTCCGGCGATCTTCCGCTAGATCTGCTGGAGGTCCTGGCCGTTCTGTGACCGGCGGGTCGCCCGGAGCTGCGCGAAGGCCTGAACCATCTTATCCTCGCAGAGTTCGTTCAGGACCTTTTCGATCTCACCGGAAGGCCGGCGATCGTCAGGAAGAGGCCGGCCCCAGTGTAGACCGAGAGGTTCTCCTCGGTTCCCTCGACGCCGATCCCCGTGTTCGGGTTTACGCGAATTCCGACCGGGATCCCCATGACGCTGCCGGAGTAGAGCGGAAGCCGGTTTTCGAACCCGATCACGCCGTTGATGTGCACCGGGGTTCCGCGGAGGTAGTCGATCACCGTGGCGACCGCGGCCCCGCTCCAGGCCGGGGCGGCGACCGGTTCCCGCGCGGGTGTGGCCTGCGCCGGCGCCCGGGCCACGTCCCGCTTCGGGGTTTGGACCGTGTGCTGCGCCAGATACAGGCCGGCGGCGAAAGCGAAAGTAAGGACATAAATTTCATGGTCGGACTATCGGACGAGGGCGGGAAGAACTTGAGCGAAGGAGTTAGGAAAAAGGTCCGGGGGAAGGCTTAATACGGTTTCGCGCCCCTAAAAAACTAGGTGGGCGCAATTAGTAATCACTTTAGGCTTCTCACAATCTGACCTAATGCTAGGACAGGCAAGCTTGCACACCGTGATCAGGGACCGCTCCCGAAATTAAAATCGTAGGGGCGAAACTTTATGGCTTCGCCCCGGACCCGTTTTCCATCATACCTCAAGTGCCCTCCATTCTCACGCGGCAAGTTTATCAAAGTAAGCCTAAG
>JBILTI010000286.1:0-3786 GCA_044371595.1 Bacteriovoracaceae bacterium | reverse complement strand
GCTTACGCCCATCTGCCGCTGGATCTCCTCGGTGATGAGGCCACCGCCGATGGGAATCTCCTTGGTGAAGATCGGTCCCCCGCGCTTGTAGACGATGACCTTCGTGCTCTGCGCGCCGAAGTCCAGGAGGAGCGTGCCGTTCGAGTACTCCTCGAGGTTATCCCGGGCCACCTCTTCGAAGAGGTTCGAGAGGGCGATGACGTTGAGGTCGACGACCTTGGGGGTAAGCTTCGCGGCACGGACGACCTGGCCGAAGTTGTCGACGAGCTCGTTCTTAGCGGCGGCGACGATAGCGTCCTTGCCGCCCCCTTCGTTCTCCCCGATGATGAAGAAGTCGATCATCGATTCGTCGGCGCCGAACGTGATGTACTGTTCGGCTTCCCACATGACGTGGTCCTCGATCTCCTCCTTCGTTCCCTCGGGAGTGTTGAGCCGCTTCGTCATGGTGTTCGGGCCGTAGAGCCCCAGGCAGACGACCTTGGACTTGATGTCGGCCTGTTTCAGGGCCTCGATGATCCCTTCGGTGATCTCCGAGGGCTTCTGGAGCTCGTCTTCGATGACCGCGGCTTCGGAGAGCGTGAAGACGCCGAAGCGCTCGAGCTTAACCTTGCCGGGCCCGCCAGAAACCTCGCACACTTTAATGCTGTGGGCACCGATGTCCACGCCAACGATGCCGCCGGGGCTTAGCTTCCCGAGGAGATCATCGATCTGTTCTTTAAGTGATGGCCCTGCCAAAGTCTTCCCTGTCTTTAGTAGAATAAATAAAGTTAGTTAATTATAGGTTAAAAGCTAAAGAGTTATCAAGGATTTAGTGCTGCACGCCATCGCGGGTACGGGAGCCAATACAACCGATCTTGTCCTCTTAGTACTTCTGGAGAACATACTGATGATGCATGTTCCCAAGGAGCAGGTCCAGGCGGGCCTCGCAGGCCGGTAACTCCGCCGCGCCCAGTTTCCGGTAAACCTGACAAAGCCGTTCCTGCGCCCGCGCGTGAAACGGCGAGACGGCGACGGCGCGTTCGAACGCCGTCCGCGCCCCCGGAAGATCGCCGGCGGTGAACCTCTCGAGGCCCTGCTCGAAGTAGCAGGTTCCGTAGGAGATGTCGAAGAAGTAGGAGACCTCAAAGTGCACAAAATCCTCGAGCGCCGGGCGCTTCCGGAACCGGAAGCCGTCGACCAGGTCGCACCGGTACCGGACGTAGGTTTCCCGGTTCTCGGGGGTGATCTCGAACCAGAGCGCCCGGAGGGACGCGGAGTACCCGATCGGAAGGTTTCCACTGATCCGGTTGGTGAAGTACCGGTAGTTCAAGTTCACGACGTTCTGCTTAATTTTCGGATCGAAGACGACGAGACCCGGATGGTGCGCGTGGAACTTCTTCTGACCCCAGGGGAAGCCGTAGGTCGGGTGCATCTGGATCACGTCCGGTCGGAGCTTCTGGACGTCTTTGAGATAATAGGTCCCGAAGCCGATCGTGTCCCCGGCCGTGAGGAGGAGCGCGTTCGGCGGAAGAATCCGGAGGCCGTTCCGGAGGTAGTCCTCGATGGTAGTGTTTCCGCGGAAGCTAGCGCCGGGGTAGTTCTGGACGACGTTGACGCCGGCGTTGACGATGAGGGCGCCCACGAGGAGCTTCGGAAGCCGGACGCCGGGGAGGTGCGCCGCGAAGAGGACAAGGACGGCGAAGAAGAACGTCGGGTGGAGAAGGAAGCGCTCGAAGACGGCCTCCCCCTCTAGGTCGAGGGAAGCCGCGCCGAGGGACGAGAAGACGAGGAAATAAATGACTAGGGCGCCGACGAGGACGCCGAGGCGCGCGCGCGCTGCCGCGAGCGCGGGCCGGTGCCGGAGGAGGACGAAGCCCAGGCAGCCGAGGTAGGCCCAGCCGTCGCGGCCTAGGCGCTCGAGGAAAAACATGGTCCAGGATCCCCCGGCCTCGTCCCGGCGCTGGAGGCGAAAGGTTCCGTATTCCTTCCGGAGGAAGTGATCGACGACGTCGCCGACGCCGTTGAGATTACCCCAGGAGCCGTAATCTTCCGGGTGGAACTTAAGGAGGAGGAGGTACGGCGAAAGCGCGAGGACGAGGAAGCCGGACGCGAGCAGCAGCACGCGCGGGCCGCGAACCTGCCAGAGCGCGTAGAGCACCAGCGGGAGCGCGAGGACGACGGTATGGTGGTGCGCTACCGAGAGGGCCACGAGGAATAGGAAGAGCGGCTTCCGGAGCCGCGCGGGGTCCAGGAAGGCCGCCGTCATTAGCAGCAGGAAGAAGAGGTGAAGGGCGAAGACGTCCGGGAGGGTCGCGTAGCGCCAGACCACGAGCGAGGACGCGAGCACGGCCAGGGCCGCGAAGGCCGCGGCCGACCGGAAGAGCCAGAAGAGCCCGCCGAGCCACAGCAGCGAGATGCCGACGGTGACGAGCGCGGCCGTGTAGAACGGATTATTCCCGAGGTAGCGAACCGGCAGGTGGTAGAGGAGGTTCCAGAGCGGGTAGCCGGGCGGGTGCGGGACCCGGAGGAAGTAGGCGCTCGTGACGAGTTCGCCGGTGTCGCCGTGTTGGACGCTGACCGGGGCGGAGGCGACGTAGAGCGCGCCGAAGAAGGCCACCAGAAGGAGCAGGAGCGCGCGGGGCCGGTTCGCGACCAGCGTTTCGAGCGCCACCTTAAATGAAGAGGAACTTTTGAACGGCATAGGCGATCTCCGGAAAGTAGATCTGGAAGGCAGCGACGAGGATGATCGCCGGCCCGAACGCCATCGGCTTGTCCCGCGTCATCCGCCCCGCGCCGATCAGGGACAGACCGACGAGCGCCCCGAGGAAGCAGCTGAGAAAGATGGTTAAAAGAACGCCGACAGGGCCCAGGTACAACCCGAGGATCCCGTAGAGCTTAATGTCTCCGCCGCCGAGGCCGATCTGGCCCCGGAGCTTGTAGAAGAGCCAGGTGACGAAGAACGGCGCGCCGAAGCCGACGGCGCCGCCGACGAGCCAGTAGGACCAGTCGAAGGTGAACACACCGTAGACCAGGAACAGAACCAGGAGGTAGAGGTTCAGCGAGTCGAGCAACAGGTGATGGTCGAGGTCGATGAGGAAGTGGCAGATAAAGACGCAGGCGATCGCGAAGTAGAAAAGGAAAGTCGCCAGCGACGGCAGCGTCGGCTCCGCGGGGACGAGGGCCAGGGCCACGAGCCCCGTCAGGAGCTCGACCAGGGGGTAGCGCCAGCTGATCCGCGCCCCGCAGAAGCCACACTTCCCGCGGAGGACCAGGAAACTCAGGAGAGGAAGATTGTGATACCAGCGGAGCTGGGCCCGGCAGGACATGCAGGCGGAGCGCGCGGCGACGATGTCCCGGCGCTGCGGGAGCCGGATGATTACCACGTTCAGGAAGCTCCCGATGAGGGATCCGAAGACGAATACATAGGCGCCATAGAAGATTCCCATTAGTCGAGGTTCTTCCGGTGGAAGAGGAAGATGATGAGACACAGGAGCCCCAGCGAATAAACGAGCGCGTACGCAAGGTTCGGCAGCAGGTAGTCGAGCGGGAGGCTCCGTTCGTAGATCACGAAGTCCTTGATGTTGAGCTTGTGGTACGCCGGGAGGAGGAAATGGTAGGCGTCGAGGAGCACCTGGAGCGCCGGCTTGTTCTTCACGAACGAGAGGTTCTGCGTCTCCTTCACCGCGTGGCCGAGGATCAGGAGGACGACGGAGAAGAGGACCGAGAGGATCGTGTTCGCGAGGAGCGAGATGAGCACCACGCTCAGGAGGAGCAGGAGCGACTCGAGGAGGATGAAGCCGATCGCCC
>JBILTI010000034.1:0-8892 GCA_044371595.1 Bacteriovoracaceae bacterium | reverse complement strand
GAAGAGGATCGATGTGACCTCGCCGCCCAGCAGGGCCGTGGACCCGAGCGTCAGCGCGCTCAGGACGGCGACGTTCAGGACCTGGATCCCCAGGAGGCCGATGATCTTTCCGACGATGAACGCCGAGCGCGGCACGGGCCGGGCGATGACCATGTAGACGGTCCGGGACTCGATCTCCTTCGCGAGGAGGGTCACGCCGAGGAAGAGGGAGATCGCGAGTGACGACAGCGACAGCATCCCGAGCCCGAAGTCGAGCGCCACGCGCTCCGGGACGCCGTAGGTGAACTCCGTCGCGACGTAGGTCACGAGCGCGAGGCCCAAACCGATGAAAAAGACGTTCAGGAGGATCTTGCTCTTGAAGAGCTCCCGGAAGGTATAGACGGCGATGGTGAGGATTTTCGCGGTGATCATCTGCGGCCCTGCGTTTCGTAGAAGATTTCCTCGAGGGTCGGCTTGACGATCTCGATGCTGAAGACGTTTCCGCCGGCGGCGGCGGCGGCGGCGAGGAAGCCGTCCTTCTCCGTCCGCGGGATCAGGTAGCGGCGGACCGACTCGGGGAGGGTCATCGTGCTCTTCGCCCGCTCCGACAGATCGGCGCCCCCCTGGACGAAGACGACGTAGTCGCGGTCGGACTCGCTAACGAGGAGGCTGTTGACCGGGCCGTCGTAGACCAGCTTACCGTCCTTGAGGAAGATCACGCGGTCGCAGATCTCCTCGACGTCGGGGACGATGTGGCTGCTGAAGAAGACGGTCTTCCCTTCCTTGTGGACCTCTATGATCACGTCCTTCAGTTCCTTGCGCCCGATCGGATCGAGGCCCGAGAGCGGCTCGTCGAGGATGATGAGCTTCGGGTGGTGGAGGATCGTCGACAGGAAGCCGATCCGCTGGAGCATCCCCTTCGAGTAGGTCTTGAGCTCCCGGGACAGCGCGTGGTCGATCCGGAACCGGGGCGCCCAGTGGGCGACCTGCCGGTTGACCTCCGCGCGCGGAAGCTCGGAGAGCGCGCCCATGAAATGCAGGAACTCGATGCCCCGGAGGTTCGGATAGAAGTAGGGCCGTTCCGGCAGGAACCCGAGGTGCTTCCTGATCTCGAGCGGCGTACTCCCGAGCGTCGGAGCGAAGCGGACCTCGCCGCTCGTCGGCCTGATGAAGTCCATGATGATCTTCAGCGAGGTCGTCTTCCCGGCGCCGTTCGCCCCGAGGAAGCCGACCATCGAGCCCTCGGGAACCTGGAAGCTGACGTCGTCGAGGGCGGTAAAATTCTGAGCGAGGAGATCAGCCTTGAAAATTTTAGTTACATTGGAGAAATTTATCATGATGATTAAACTGTATGCGCACCACGAGAATAGGCAAACATTTTTTTTCGCGGCCCGGCTCCATCGCGGCCGCCGGCGCGGGCCTCGTCCTCCTGGCCGGGACGATCAACGGACTGACGGAGAAGCCGGTGATCAATCTCTCCAAGCAGGACACGGCCCTCAACGTTAACCAGAACCTCATCCTCTACGCGAGCGCGGGCCACAAGCGGCTGATCACGGACCTACTCTGGATCCAGACGCTCATGGAGTCGGACCTCGAGCACTACAGCGGCCGCGACCTGAACAACTGGCTCTTCCACCGCTTCAACACGATCACGACGCTCGATCCGCGGTTCTACCAGAACTACCTCTACGGGGGCCTCTTCCTCGGGATCGTCAAGGACGATCTCGAGGGCGCGGACGTGATCTACACGAAGGGCCTGGCCGCCTTCCCCGACGACTTCCGGTTGAACTACAACGCCGGCTTCCTCCGCTACTTCGAGCTCGGCGACTACGAAGCCGCGCTGGGCCCGCTGCAGAAGATCCAGAACCATCCGCGGGCCCCGGTGTTCCTCCAGTCGATCGTCAACAAGCTCATGCTCGCGACCGGGACGGAGCTCGAGGAGATCTTCAAGCTCGTCCTCTTCAACTACACGACGACGACGGACGAGGCGCTGAAGCACCGGCTCGGGAAGGACCTCTACGCGATCCGGGCGCAGATCGACCTCGAGTGCCTGAACAACAACGGCCGCGGCTGCCAGCGACAGGACCTCGAGGGAAACCCCTACCAGAACCGGGGCGGAACCTGGCACTCGCCGCGGGCATTCCTGCCCTACAAGATCAACCCCCGCGGCAACGTGCGCCGGAAGGAAGTCGATACCATGAAATAAGAGCGGCGAGCTTTCGCTCGCCGCTCCGGGTTATCAGCATGTAGGCCGCGGAGGTCTAGTAGCCGTTCCGCGTGTTCGAGATAATCTTCCTCTCGTTGATCGTGAGCGCCGACGAGGTGGTGGTCCCGGTGTAATCTTGCGAAATGATACCGCCGGCGCCGGCGACGAAGGTCATCGTCGACGCGTCGGCCTGGGTTCCGACGGACGTCGTCGGCATGTGCGTCGTGGTAGCGATCGCACCGCCGATCCCCTTGCCGGCCGGGAAGGAGGTCGCGACGGCCTGGGCAGGGAGGCCCGCGGCCGTGCTCGCTTGGGCGGCCGCGTTGTCGCTGTCGCAGTCCGTGGCGTTAAGGCCCGAGTTAAGCGCGGCGCTGAAGGCCGCGTCGTTGATCGCCGCCGTCTGGTTGATCCCGACGGCGTAGTAGCGGTTCAGCCGCTCCGGGTGCGGATCGAAGCCCATGTAGACGAGGCAGTTGTGGTACATGTTGTAGTCGGCGAAGAACGACTGCTGGGCGGTGTAGATCGCGGAGAGCTGGAGCTTCGCCTCGGAGACCTTCGCCTTAGCCTGGTACTTTTTGAAGTTCGGGATGGCGACGGCGGAGAGGAGACCGATGATCGCGACCACGACCATGAGCTCGACGAGGGTGAAGCCGTCATCGCGCGTGAGCGTTTTGATTAGCTTTTTCATTTTCTTCTCCTTAATCGGGATCATTGAGAGACCCGAAAGTTTGTTTTTCAATACTGAACCGTGGGACGCCCAATATTAAGAATCAGACGCCGGGCTTGGTTCGTATGTTCATTATAAGCTGAATCTAAGTCACTGATAGGCGAACTATATCAAACATTTTTTATCCATGCCCTTCCGGCAACTTATTCCGCCAGTCTCCGGACCCCGGCGACGGGTCCCGGCGCCGTCCGCCAACTCCCGGCAGAGGTGGGGGCGGCGATCGGCGCCCCGCGCCTAATTCCCGACACTTAGTCACTCACGCCCCCGGCGGACATGAAGATCGGGAGGTACATCGCGATGAGCACGAAGCCGATGATCCCGCCGAGGACGACGAGGATGAACGGTTCGATGAGCTTCGTCAGGTTCGCGACCAGCTCCTCGACCTCTTCCTCGAACACGTCGGCGACCTTCAGGAGCATCTGGTCCAGGTTACCGGTCGATTCACCGACCTTGATCATCTGCGTGACGAGAGGCGGGAAGTAGGTGATCCGCGAGAGCGGCTCGGTGATGGACTTCCCCTCGATCACCGCCTTCCGGACCTTCGTCAGGTCCTTCGCGATCTGCGTGTTGTCGAGGGTGTCGATGCAGATCTCGAGCGAGTCGATGATCGGCACGCCCGCCGCGAGCATCGTCGCGAGCGTGCGCGTGAAGGCGCCGAGGTTCCCCTTGATCACGAGCATCCCGAAGAGCGGCGCCTTCATCGTGAATCGGTCCCAGGCCTGCTTCCCTTCCTTGGTCTTGATGAAGTTCAGGAAGAACATCGTCCCGGCGACGAGGCCCGCGATGAGGAGGAGCGTGTAGCTCCGGAAGAAGTCGGAGACGTCGATCACCGTCTGAGTCACCCACGGGACGGCCTGGTTCGACTCCTTCAGGATCTCGACGAACTGCGGGACGACGAAGGTCATGAGGCCGAAGATGACGAGGATCCCGACCAAGACGACGATCACCGGGTACGTGAGCGCGGACTTGACCTGCTTCTTGAGCTTCTCCGCCTTCTCGAGGAACTCGGCGAGCTTCACGAGGATCGAATCGAGGATACCGGCGGCTTCGCCGGCCTTCACGAGCGCGCAGTAGAGCTTGTCGAAGCCCTGCTGCTGCGACATCGCGTCGAAGAGCGACTTCCCCTCTTCGATCTGCATCGTGATGTTCTTCACGACGCGCTTCAGGACCATATTCTGCTCCTGCTTGTGGAGGATCTCCATGCACTCGAGGATCGGAACGCCGGCGTTGATGAGGATCGCGAGCTGGCGGGTGAAGCGCATGAGCTCGGCCCGGCCGAAGGGCCTCGAGAGGCCCTTCTCGACCAGGAACTCCCCGAGGTCGGCTTCAAAGAACGACGGGGCGACGACCTTCGTCGCCCGGATGTTCTGGCGCCGGAGGAGCTTCTTCGCGTCGCGGATCGAATCTGCTTCGACGGTGTTCTCGATCTTCTTCCCGTCGGCCGTGAAGCCGACGTACTTGAACTTCGGCATGGGCGCTTATCCTTTCTTCTTCACCGGCTGGCCGAGGCCGAGCATTCGCGTCAGCTCCTCGGGGTTGTTCGAGTACGTGACCGCGGTCTCGGAGGTGATGAGGCCCGTGTCGAGGTGCTTCTTGATGTGCTGGTTCATCGTGTTCATCCCCGTCTCCTCCTGGCCGATCTGCATCTGCGAGTATATCTGGTGGACCTTATCCTCGCGGATAAGGTTCCGGATCGCCGGAGTGATCCGGAGGATCTCCTGCACGAGGACTCGGCCCTTGGGGAGCTTCGGCAGGAGCTGCTGGGCGACGACGCCCTGGAGCACGAAGGACAGGAGCGTGCGGATCTGTTCCTGCTGCTCGTGCGAGAAGACGTTGATGATCCGGTTGATCGTCTGGATCGTCGAGTTGGTGTGGAGCGTCCCGAAGACCACGTGGCCCGTTTCGGCGATCGTCAGCGCCGCCTCGATCGTCTCCGGGTCCCGGAGCTCGCCGACGAGGACGATGTCCGGGTCCTGCCGGAGGAGCGACTTGATGCCCTTCCCGAAGCTCAGCGTGTCGGCACCGATCTCGCGCTGGTTCACGAGCGAGAGCTTGTGCTGGTGCACGAACTCGATCGGATCCTCGAGCGTGATGATGTGGCTCGCGGAGTTCTGGTTCAGCTTGTCGATGATCGACGCGAGCGTCGTCGACTTGCCGGAGCCGGTCGGGCCGGTCACGAGGATCAGGCCCGACGAGATGTTCGTCATCTCGAGGAGCACCGGCGGCAGGTTCAGGGCCTCGAAGTCCGGGATCAGACTCGGGATCTGGCGGAAGACCGCGGCTACGGCGCCCTTCGAATAGAAGACGTTCGCGCGGAACCGGGCGAGGCCCTTGATCCCGAAGGAGAAGTCGAGCTCGAGGTTCTTCTCCAGCTCCGCCTTCTGCTTCTCGGTCAGGATCTGGTAGATCAGGCGCTTCGTGTCGTCGGGCGTGAGGCTCCCCACCTTCACCCGGACGATGTCCCCGCTGATCCGCATCCCCGGCGGCGTGCCGACCGTGAGGTGGAGGTCCGAGGCGCCGTTGTCGACCATCACCTTGAAGAGCTGCTGGATCTGGACGTTCCCGATGCCCTGGTCGGTATTGGTCTTGGTACTCGTGTTGGTGCTGGTGTTATCTGACATGGGTGCTCCTAGAGTTGATCCGAGGCCGAGTTCGTGACCGCTTCTTCGAGGGTGGTCAGGCCCTGCGCGACCTTCGTCAGCGCGCACATCCGGAGGGTCTTCATCCCGTCGCGGATCGCTTGTTTCTTGATGTCGTCGGCCGAGCCGTTCCGGAGAATCAGCTCCCGGACCTTCGGCGTCACCGAGAGGACTTCGTAGATCGCCACCCGGCCCTTGTAGCCGGTGTTGTTGCAGATCTCGCAGCCCTTACCGTGGTAGACCTTGATCTTCTCGGCCGACGCCGGCGCGAAGCCGCAGGCGATGAGCTCCTCCGGGAGGGCCTTCCGCTCTTCGCGGCAGTTGATGCAGATCTTCCGGCAGAGGCGCTGGGCGACGATCACGTTGAGCGCGGCGACGACGAGGAACGGCTCGATACCCATGTTGAGGAGCCGGGTGACCGTCGCCGGGGCGTCGTTCGTGTGAAGCGTCGAGAGCACAAGGTGGCCCGTGAGCGCGGCCTCGACGGCGATCTCGCCGACCTCTAGGTCCCGGATCTCCCCCACCATGATGATGTCCGGATCCTGCCGGAGGAACGCCTTGAGGGCCGTCGCGAACGTGAGGCCCACTTCCTTCCGGACGTTCACCTGGTTGATCCCTTCGAGGTTAAACTCGACCGGATCCTCGGCGGTGGAAATGTTGTTGTCCGGGGTATTGAGGTCCGCGATCGCCGAATAGAGCGTCGTCGTCTTCCCCGATCCGGTCGGCCCGGTAACGAGGCACATGCCGTAGGGCCGGTGGATCCCCTCCTTAAACACCTCCAGCTGCTTTGCCTCGAAGCCGAGCTTCGTCATGTCGAGCTGGAGGTTCGAGGAGTCGAGGAGCCGGAGGACGATCTTCTCCCCGAAGAGCGTCGGCAGCGACGAAACCCTGTAGTCGATCGGGTTGCCCCCGATCATGAGCTTGATCCGCCCGTCCTGCGGTTTCCGCTTCTCGGAGATGTCCATCTGAGACATGATCTTGAGTCGCGAGAGGACCGACGCCATCATGCTCTTCGGCGGCGTCGCGACCTCGACGAGGTTACCATCGATCCGGAGCCGAACCCGGAAGATCTTCTCGTACGGCTCGACGTGGATGTCCGACGCCTTCTTCACGAAGGCCTCGGCGAGGAGCCGGTTGACAAATGTCACGACGTCGTCGGAGATGTCCTCGGCCTTGACCTGCTCTTCCTGCATCGTGTTGGCGGTGATTTCCTGGATGTTGTTGATGAGGTCGTCGACGGATTCCTTGATCTGGGCGAAGAGCTTCCGCCAGGAGGAGATGTTCGTCAGGATGAACTCGGTCTGCTTCTTGAAGACGTCGGAGAGCTCCTTCGTCGCCTCGGCGATCACGCTCGGATCGAACGTCGCGAGCGTCACCTTGTTCTGGGTCTTCTGGATCGGGATCGCCCGGTACTTGATCACGAGACGCTTCTTGAGCGCCGAGAGCGTCTCCGGGGGAACCTTCGCGTTCCGAAGGTCGATGAAGGTTACCGCGTACTTCTCCGAGCAGATCTTCGCGAACTTGTTCTCGTCGAAATACGGCATCTGGAGCAGCTCGAATTCGTTGACCTCGTCGTCCTTTCCCATGGAGAGGCGCCGCATCTCTTTGAGAGTGGCCATCCCCGTGTTAGTTACGATGTCGATAAACTCTTTGCGAATCATGTAATGAATTAACCCGTTAATAGTATGTCTATCGTTTCGGGGAATTCACTACTTAAGTTTAGGGTTATGTTCGCGCCAGAATTCGATGGCCGCCCGGGCCTGCCGTTCGAGCATTTCCCGACCATCGTCGTAGGCCTTGACAAGGCCCGGGAGCGCCTCCGCGTGCGGGGGAAGCGCGTAGTTGTAGTCCCAGAAAATCTCGTCGCCGGAGACCGGGCCCCGGAAGACGAAGCCCCGGGAGCAGGAGTTGATCACGATCGTCTGGTATCCCGGCCGCGCGAGGGCCGCGACGTCGAGCCGCGCGAGCTCGGGGTAGGTCTTCCGGGAAAACTGCCGGAGCGGGATCCCGAGCGAGGCCGCGACGGCGACGGTGACCTTCGCCATCGCCCCGTCGCCGAGGAGGACGAGCGAGAGGTTCGGATGCGCGGCACGGTAATTTCCGAGGATTTCCACCACAGCAACGAGGTCCGTGTTGGTTCCCAGGACCCGGTCCGGAAGGAACGCCAGGGTGTTAACCGACCCGAGGTCCGCGACCCGTCGGTCGGGGACTTCGATCTGCCCCAGAAAGTGTCGCTTGTAGGGCGCCGTGATGCTGAGGCCGTCGACCCGGTCGCGGAAGAACGCGAGCGGCGGCACGGCGGCGGGGGCGTCGTAGGAAAAGAGTTCGTATGAATCGAGGCCCGCGCCGAGGAGCCGGCGGTAGAGCTCGGGGGAGCGCGAGTGGCCGATCGGATACCCGAGGAGGCCTAGGCGCACGGAGGCCCTTCCCAGGCGCGCGCCGCCGCCACGTCGGCCCGGATCTGGATGATGAGGTCGTTCACCGTCGGAAACTTCCGCTCGTCGCGGAGCTTGTGGAGGAACTGGATCTCGAGGTGTTCGCCGTAGATGTCGTGGTTAAAGTCGAAGAGGTTCGTCTCGACATGCAGGTGCGTGGTATCGTTGAACGTCGGGTTGTTTCCGATATTCGTCACCGACTGGTAGGTCATGCCCTTGTAGACGGCGCGCGTGACATAGACCCCTTTCTGCGGCACGATCAGGTCCGGCGAGACCTGGATGTTCGCCGTCGGGAAGCCGATCTTCCGGCCCCGGCCCTCGCCCCGGACCACCACCCCTTCGAGGTGGAAGGGCCGTTCGAGCACGGCCGCGACGTCGTCGATCTTCCCGGAGAGGAGCTGTTCGCGGATAAGGCTCGAGGACACCACGGCGCCGCGGAACTCGAACTTCGGCTGAACTTCGACCGCGATCCCCCGCGGCTTGCAGATCGCGTGGACGAGATCGTGCCGGCCCTCCTTGTTCGCCCCGAAGGCGAAGTCGTAGCCCAGGTAGAAGTTCCGGAGCGCCGGGTAAGCCAGGAGGTAGCGGGAGAGGAACTCCTCCGCCTTCAGCGTGCTGAAGTCGCGGGTGAACTTCATCTCCACCAGGACGTCTACTCCGGTCTCCCGGAGGAGGGTCCGCCGCTGCTCGTAGCTGTTAATGAGGAAGTGCTCGCGATCGGGGTGGAGGATCTTCTGCGGATGCGGGACGAAGGTTACGACGACGAACTGGAGGCCCTTCTCGAGGCAGTCAGCCTTGATCTTACGGAGGAGCTGCCGGTGCCCGCGGTGTACGCCGTCGAAGTTGCCGATCGTGAGGCCGATCTCGGGCCACTGGTTACCGGAGCGGATATCAAGCAGGTTGTGA
>JBILTI010000300.1:0-3674 GCA_044371595.1 Bacteriovoracaceae bacterium | reverse complement strand
GGTCGACACGCTCCTCGAGGCTTACCGTCGGGGGATCTTCCCGTGGCCCATCTCGACCTATCCGCTGAACGCCGACATCCCGCACACGTGGTTCTCTCCGGATCCGCGCGGAGTCCTTGACTTCGCCGATCTGCACGTTCCTCGGTCGTTCCTGAAGTTCCTCCGGAAGACGCCGTTCCACGTGACCTTTAACCGGGCCTTCGCGGACGTCATCGTCCAGTGCGCCCGCACGCCCCGGAAGGACCAGCCGGGGACCTGGATCACGCCCGACATCATGCGCTCCTACATCAATCTCTTTGAGCGGGGCCACGCTTATTCCGTCGACGTCTGGCGCGACCGTCAGCTCGTGGCGGGGATGTACGGCGTGGTCATCGGGGGCTTCGTCTCGGGGGAGTCGATGTTCACCCACGAAGACAACGCCTCGAAGCAGGGGCTCTACACGCTCGTCCATCATCTCCAGGAGCGGGGGATCACCTGGCTCGACACGCAGATGGTGACGGAAGTAGTTCGGCAGTTCGGCGGCGGCTATATCCCCCGCCGACGGTTCCTCCGCCGGCTCGAGGTTTGCGACTGGTCGAGGCCCCGCGAGACGATCTTTCCGTAAAAAAAAGCGCCGCGGTCGCGGCCCTCACGTAGTCGTTCAGTGGGTTCTAGGTGTAAGTGAGCTTCAGCCGCTGGTTGGCGATGTACGTCCGCCGGACCTCGGCCATGAAGACGCGGACCGACTTTTCGAGCTTCACCTTCTCGCCCCGGTACGACGCCTCGATCCGGGCCTTGAGATCCTGGTAGTTCAGGTTGAGCTCGGAGGCGAGCTCTTCGAAGCGCTTCTTGAACCGGTAGTCCTTTTCGATGAGCTCGACAAACTTCTGCCCGAACTCCTGGCGGAGCGTGGCCGGGGAATAAACCGAGCGGAGCTCGGCGAGCTTCATCCAGCTCAGTAGCTTCAGATAGAAGAAGCCGATGTCGAACTCGAACCAGCGGTGCCGGAACGAGCAGGACTTCATGTGCGCATGGTGGTTGTTGTGGTCGAGCTCGCCGCAGATGATGAAGTTCAGCGGCACGAGGAAACCGAGGTTCCGGCTGTTGTCCGTAGTCACGTGGTTCCGGTAGCCCCACCAGTGCGCGAGCGCGTTCACGCCGCCGATGGCGAAGATCGGAGAAACGAGGAAGTTCAGCACCGCCACGAGCGCCCCCCAGACGGGCCCGAAGAGGACGAGCGTGAGCGTCGAGAGGATGATCGGACCGGTGAACGAGTTATTGTGCATGAACGCTTCTAGCCGGGTCATCGGGATCGTCCGCTTGATCTTCATCACCTCGGGCCAGGACTTGGCGCGGGTGTAGTCGAAGACGCCGAGGAAGAGCGCGTGCCAGAGGCCCTTGTGGAGCGGGCTGTGCGGATCCTTCTCCTGGTCCGAGTGCGCGTGATGCCAGATGTGCACGGAGACCCAGTCGGCCTTCGAGAGCGAGGTCACCATCCAGAGCCAGACCTGCATCGGGACGTCGACCCACTTGTTAATGATGACGCCCTTGTGCGTGTGGTACCGATGGAACGAGAGGCTCATCGCCGTGATCGTCAGGTGCGAGATCGCGACCACGTAGATGCTCAGGAAGACCACCGGGTGCGCGGCGAGGACGTCGCCGACGAGGCCGTTGATGCCGAGGTTGCCCTTGATCAGAACGAAGGCGCCGACGTAGAGGAGAGAGAACAGGGACAGGAGCTTAAACATGACAAAAAATCCTTATCAAGACCGATGCGAACCCGCGCCCCCCGTGACGTCGAGGATCCCGGGCGGGGCCGCGTCGACACAGAGACCACAGGCGATACATCCACGATCGTCGATAATGAAGGCGTTTGCAGTCACTTTGATCGCTTGGGTCGGACAAAGTGTCTCACAGTTTTTTGACTCTTTCCACCTTGTCAGGAGGTCGACGTTTCCGGTAAAGCGCGGAATTCGCTTCAGCCGCGGGGAATAGAAATAGATGCGTTCGGGGAACTCGGTCCGGTGCAGCTTAAACGCCCGGAATACCTTTTCGCCCTGGAGCTTCCGGAGCTGCCGCGCGTTCCAGAGCGTTCGCAGTAGAGAAATTTTACTGTAGAAGTTACGGCTGAGGATCATAAACTTACCTGTCCATTTCGAAACGCGAGAGGCCGAGGCTCAGGAGCGAAGGCCGGAGCTGCTCCTCGGTTAACCCCCGCAGGAAGATGCCGAGCGCCTGCGCGATGGCGAAGCTCGGCGTCTTGAGCTTCAGCCGGTGCGGTGCCCCCGCCGCGAGCTGCACGAGGTACCCCGCTTCGCCCGCGGGGGCCTCGAGCGCGGAGTGAGTGTCTCAAAATACGCCCGAAGCTCAAGGGGATTCTTCGCGAACTCTTCTCCGACGACGCCCCCGAGCGGAAGGTTGTCGATGACCTGCGTGATGATCCGGAAACTCTGCCGGATCTCCTCGTAGCGGATGAGGTAGCGGTCGTAGGCCGCGCCGTGGATCCCGACGGGGATGTCGAAGTCGATGTCCCGATAGAAATAGAACGGTTGGGATTTGCGGAGGTCGAAGTTAAGCCCCGCGGCCCGCATCGCCGGGCCCGTGACACCCCACTGAAGCACGGACTGTGCGTCGACGGGGCTCCCCTCGAGAGGCCCCCTGAACCGGGGCTGGCCGAGGAGCGAGTTCTGGATGATCCGAAGGTTCCGGCAGAGGTTGTCGATCACCGCCTGGCATTCGACTACCCACCCCGGAGGAAGGTCGTCTCGGACGCCGCCGATCACCGCGGTCCCCTGCCCGCTCCGGGAGCCGCTGGACTTTTCGAAGAGCTCGGCGATCTTCTCCCGCGCGTTCACGAGGAGCCGCGCCTCCGAGAGTTCGAGCGCACGACAGACGATCGCCATGACGCCGAGGTGATCGGCGACGCGGGCGAGTTCGAGCATGATGAGTCGGATCGCCTGGGCCCGCTCGGGGATCCGGATCCGGTACATCTCTTCGATCGTCTTCGCCCAGGCGATCGAGTAGCTGGGGGCTGCGCCGAGGTTGACCCGGTCGACGAGCTGGAGGATCTGAAAGACGTCTTTCCGGGCCAGGAGTCCTTCGAGGCCCTGGTGGTGAAAGCCGATCCGGAGCCGTGATTCCACCACGCGCTGGGGGTCGAAGCAAAGCTGCGCTTCGAAGTTTCCGTCGGTGACCGGCGAAAGGAGGTCGAAGGAGCGCCAGCGGTAGCTCTCTTCCGGATACGGGGCCTCAGATTTGTTCGGGTTGTACCGCAGGGCCGGGAGCGGCAGGGCCGGATCTTCGGGCCAGGGCGCCGTCCGCGCTCCGGGGCTTAGTGGAAAGTTCCGCTGTCCCTCGGGGAGCAGCAGCGCCGGGCACCGGCGGTCAAACGGGAGCCCGAAGAGCTCCGCTTGCTCGCGCTCGTGCCAGTCGGCGTTGGCGAAGAAGCGGACGACGCTCGGAATGACCTCCCCCGCCTGGAGCTGGAGATGGAGGTTCAGCCGCTGGTGAGACCCCATGTTGAGGAGGTTGTAGACGAGCTCGAAGGTCCCGGCCTCGGGCACCCGGGCCGCGACGTCGTCGAGGGTGAAGAACCCCAGATCTTCTTTGACGAACTCGGCCCACTCGAGGAGCTCCGCGGGCCTGAGCCGCAGATGGTGCTGACCCCAGGCGTCCCGGTAGCGGCCGCCGGCGAC
>JBILTI010000296.1:0-3696 GCA_044371595.1 Bacteriovoracaceae bacterium | reverse complement strand
TTAAGTCCGGTGGAGTATGAAATGAAGATCAACAAAGCCGCGTAAGAAAAGTGTCCACTTTTTCTGGGGAACTCCAGTCCCCTTTTTATCATCGACGAGTGATTCCTCGTTACAGGTTGCTACAAAAGAACGCCTCTCGTTCGATCTGCCGGAGGGCGTACCGGCGCGCGTCGGTGCCGGACATGTTCATCCCCGACGTGCTGAACGCGAAGCTAAAGTGCCGGCCAAACTCTGATTCTACCGGGTATTCGGAACAGAAGCTCGGTTCCTTTTCGAGGGCGAAGCGAGTCGCATCCGTGGAGGCATAGTTAAGGTCCGTCGTCGCAAACACGAACGACTTCAGGCGCAGGATATTGCGGATGAACTCGTCCGCTATCGCGCAAGGATTGTTGTTCGTCCAATCGGTGACGAAGCGGATGACGTCGCCGCTCGCGTAGTTGAGACCGCTCGTCGAGAACGCCAGTTCCCGGACGCGGGTGAACGTCGTCTGGAACATCCCGGTTTCTTCCTGCGCGCGGGTGGAGCGCGGGCGGGGCCGCGGCCGGGGGGCCCGGACTCTGACCTGGACCCGGAACCGCAGCTCCGCGGGCCAGGTCTTCGACGTTCTTTAGCAGGGCGTTCGCTCTCCGCAGGTCTCCCAGGGACATTCTGAAGCTATTCTCGCGGAGCGTCTGGCGGTTGATCGAGGCCTGATCCAGAACTCTTTCTTCGAGGCGATCGTTTCTCCCCTGGGCGAGGGCCGCGAGCGGGACGAGGGCAAGGAAGACAACGAGTGATTTCATAGGATCTCCTTTCAAACGGTTGGTTATCGGAATTATGACACTTCGACTGGTTCTCCGCGGGCCTCTGGGGAATAATGTCCTTTCGCTTTCCAAAAAGATAGGCGCTCACGGGTAACTGCTCTAAAAATTGTTATTTTACAGAGAGTTAACCATCTTCCCTAGGTACGGGATGGCCTCCCTCTGCGAGATTCGATCTTCAAGGTAGTTCCAAAAACTCATGTTCAGCTTACGGCAGGTCAATGCCAGCGAGAGCATGAGGTCCCAGGCCTGGACTCCGTCGACCGAGCGGTTCTGGAGCGAGATCTTCCGCTTGATCACCCGCTCCCGCACGTCGAGCTCCGCCTGATTATTATGCAGCGGAAGCTGCGGGTACTTCAGGAACAAGAGGAGTCCTTCCCGATTGTCCCACGTCCGCCGAAGCTGCTCGTCAAGGGGTTTCTCACAAGTCTTGATCAAACAAATTCTTCGGAACTCTTCGCGGATCTTGATCCGAAGTTCCCGCAAAGGTTCCGCCTTAAAGCGCAGGAGAAGGCCATAGAATTTACGCCTCTCCTTCACGAGCTTCTCTAGCTTTTCGCTCTCGACGCGCTTAAAGACTTCGCAGATTTTATAATTTCGGATCTCGTGCACCCAGCAGAGCTGGTGATGGCGGGCGAGGCCTACGAAGTTCGGGGCGTCGTCGGAGACGAGGAACGTCACCGGAGGTCCTAGCTGCCGCGAGCGAACGGTCGCGATCGCCGCTCCGGTTCGGATGATATCTTTCTGCCTCTTCTCGAGGTCCTTCACCCGGTCCTGTTCGAGAAGCTTTTCGAGGTCTTCTCGAGCGTAAATCTTCGCCGACTTAAGCCGCGAGAAGTAGTTCGAGACGACGGGTTTCTTGAGCTTCTGCGCGATGAATGTTACCGCCGCGACCGATGACCAGCGGTTCTTCTCCGGTGCCTTCTTGTACTGCCTATAAAAACGATTGCTTACGGAGAACGTATAGTAGTTTTGTCCGTTGAACTTCGCCCCGGTTTCGTCGATATGAATCAGGGTGTTCTTCTTTCGAGCAGCTCCGCGAGCAGTGCCGAGGTCCTCGACGAGATCTTCCCGTCGTTCGTTGAGGATCGCGTTTATCGTGCCGACGCTGATAGAGATGCCTCATTTCGGCAGATTTCTTCGAATCTTCTCGTGCGGAACGCGGTTCTTGTAATACTGATAGAGGACGAAGATTCTCAGGACGGGACCGAACTGATGGCCCTTAAACGCCTCAGGAATCTCTCCTTCGATCATCTTTTCCGTTTCGGGCGACTAGTACCGGTGGATCCAGAACTCGGTGTTGCGCTTCTTAATCTCGAACTCCTAGACGATGATCCGTCGCTTGCCGATGAACTTCGCGTCCTTCGGGAGGTCTTCCTTCGGCACGTAGAGATCAACAGATTCGTCGACCTCCAGGTTCTCGTTTTTCGCTTTTTTCGGGTGTTCTTTTGTCGTGGCCGGATTGAGGTCCTTCGTCGACGTCGGCCTAATTTCGGGTTTAGGCTTTTCGCTTTTCAATCGGCGGATCTCGTCTTCTTTTTGGCGAAGCTTTTCCATGAGCTCGGCAACTTCTATAGACCTGTCGAGAGCGACCTGCGCAGTTCGTTTCATAGTTTTTCTATCTGCCGTTGTTCCAGCCGTCTAGGAGGCCCTTATCGAGATTCAGAAGGTCTGGCAGGAAAAGAACGCTTGGCCAAATGATATAGATGACATGCGGCCGTATGAAACGGCGGCAGAATTGGGCTAAAAAACTTATTGAGCAAGTACGCCCCTAGAGCTCCTCGGCGAATACCTTCTCCGTGATCTTCCAGAACTTCTCCTGCTTCCTGGCGATGACGAACGACGGCAGCCTGAGGAGCTTCTGATACCGGATCACGTCCTGCGGGGTCCGGAATTCGACGGCGATCTCCGGCCGCCGCAGGTGCGACCGAAGGAAGTTGATGTTAAACTTCTTGATCGACGAGGGGGTCGAGAAGAAGTGCGCCTCGCTCACGTACTGCGCGTCCGCGTCGTAGTAGCGGACCTCGAGGTAGGGGTTATTGTTCTTATCCCGGCGCTCTTCGAACGTCACCCGGTCGGGGGTCATGACGTGCGCGTTCTTCGAGAGTTTCGCCTGCTTCAGCTTCGCGTCGGCGTCGATGAGCGTCGCCGCGCAATGGTCGCAGGTGCGGGCCGTGACGTCGTTCTCCTGACCGCAGGCGTGGCAGAGCTTGAAGCGGAACCGGAACCCGCAGGGTTTAACGACGAGGGTGTTCACGTCGTGCTCGGCGCCCCGGCACTTCCTTCCGAAGTGCTCGACGACGTCGCCGTCGTGGTCGACGATGCCCCAGAAACTGTTCTCGAAACCGCAGGCCGGGCACGGAACGAACACCGGAACGGTCTCCTTCGGCCTCTTGTCGGTGATCTCCGGGGCGTAGATGTCGTGGCCCATGCCGATGTAGTCGAGGATGAAGCAATCCGTCTTTCCCGGATCGAGCCGGAGCCCCCGGCCCACGATCTGCTGGTAGAGGCCGTTGGACTCCGTGGGCCGCAGGATCGCGATCACGTCCACGTGGGGGGCGTCGAAGCCCGTCGTGAGGACCGAGACGTTCACGAGGTACTTGAACTTCCGCGCCTTGAACTCCTCGACGATCCGATCCCTGACCTCGAGGTCCGTGTCGCCGACCACGAGCCGCGCGTCGTCCGCCGGGAGGTAGGACAGGATCTCCTCGGCGTGCTTCACCGAGGCGCTGAAGATCATCACCCCTTTCCGGTCGAACCGATCGGTGATGTCGACGACGTTCTTTACGATGAGGGGCGTGAGCCGCTTCTGGTTCTTCAGGAGCTCCTCGACCTCGGCCGGGGTGTACATCCGGTCCTTGTCGGAGAGCTCGGAGAAGTCGTAGCAGGTGACGGG
>JBILTI010000297.1:0-3696 GCA_044371595.1 Bacteriovoracaceae bacterium | reverse complement strand
GCGGTGCTCATGTTTAAACAGCACATCTTCAAGTCCGAGCGGCGGACGAGCTACCGGCTCATGACGTACCCAGTCTACGAAGTCTGGGCGGTCTTCGACCTCCCCGAGGCGTACGAGGGCGGCAAGGTCGTCGATCTGAAGACCGGTAGCAATCAGACGGGCCTCTTCAAAAACTTCCTCACGATCGTCGAAGGCGGCGACGCCGACGACCGCGATGGGAAGGTTCGGATTCGCATCCAGGACCTCTCCACGACCGGTATGGCCCTCCACGTCGGCGAGCAGGAGGTCGTCTACTTCAAGAAGAACACGGTCTTCTCCGACGTCGCGATCCGCTTCTCCGACGACGAAATCCGGGTCCCGAAGGCGAAGATCATGTACGTAGTCGACTACATCTCGAGCGACAAGAACCTCAAGAAGTACAAGCTCGGCGTCCATTTCGAAGATCTGCCGACGGCGATCGACGAGCGGATCGGGAGGAAGATCAACGAGCTCCTCCGGCAGAACGACCACAACAAAGACTTCGAGAACTTCGTCAAGTGATGCGCCTCGCGACCTTCGTCATCCTCGCATCCATCGCCGGCTGCGCTGCGGGCCCGCTAGTCGGTTCCGGCGACGCCAAGACGAGCTACGCGTACGTCGACGAGGGGGGAACCTACACGTTCACCCGCGAGTCCAAGCTCCTCGAAAGCAAGCTCGTGACCCGCGCTCAGCTCCTGGACACGAAGGGCGGCAAGGGCCGGCTCCTCGAAAAGTCGGTCATGCTGTCCCGGATCGGATCGATCCGCAGCGGCCGGGGCCGGCTCCTGACCGTGAGGCCCCAGGCCTCCGAGTACACGGTGTGGATCGAAGGGAAGAAGTACGTCTCCCGGATGCAGCTCGTCCCCGCACGCCGGGCGATGCGGCTCACGCTCGAGAGCCCGGAGCCGAAGTGGCGCGGCACCTCCGAGGTACCGGTCCCGAATGGAAAATACTTCTGCTTCTTTGGCCAGCTCCCGGAGTGCCTCGCCCGCGCGAATCTGCTCCAGAACGCGCGGAACTTCGAGGGCCGGAGCTTCGACTTCTCCCTCGTCTGGGAGTCATATCCCTACGTCCAGGATCTTCTGACGAAAACTGGCCAGAAGCTCTTCCAACCAGCGTCGGTAAAATTTGATGGCGAAATTAACGGCCTTTTCCGTTATATTGTAGAGGTGGAAGAGCAGGTGATCTCCTACCAGTTTACGAAGTCGTTCGCGCTGGTGAAGGTCGCCTGGGTCTCGCAGGGGATCACGGTCGCTCCCCCAGGCCAGGAAATCGCGGAAGACGAGTGAGGTATACGGTGGGTAATTTCGGGCAGCTTTTCTTTACGGGCATCAAGGGCACCGCGCTCCTTCCGGAGGAGGTCGAGTTCATCAAGACCGAGAAGCTCGGCGGCGTCGTTCTCTCCGCGCAGAACTTCGAAGCGCCAGCGCAGCTCGCGGAGCTCGTGAACGCGATCCAGAAGCACCGGGACGAATATCCGCTCTTCGTCTCCGCCGACCCCGAGGGCGGCCGCGCCGCCCGCTTCAAGACGCACTTTACCCAGTTCCCCACGATGCTCGAGCTCGCGCGCCGCAACTCCCCGAAGCTCGTCTTCGAGGTCCACGAAGTTCTGGCGAAGGAGCTCAACGCCTGCGGCGTCAATCTCATCTATTCCCCGAGCTGCGACGTCCTCACGAACCCGGAGAACAAGTACGTCGGCGACCGCGCCTACGGCCGGGATGCGGAGACCGTCGAGAAGTTCATCAGCGCCGCGATCCGCGGCCTTCAGACCAACGGCGTCCTCGCCTGCGCGACCCACTTCCCGGGATACGGAGATACGGCGCGGGATCCCCAGTTCGATCTTCCGCTCGTGAAGACGGGCCTCGAGGAGCTCCGGCGGCGCGAGCTCGTGCCGTTCGTGAAGGCATCCCGGTCGCGCGTCGAGTTCGTGATGATGGGGCACCTCCTCGTCGACGCCCTCGATGATAAGTTACCGGCCAGCCTGAGTCCCAAGGCCTACGAGTTCCTCCGGCACGAAACGAAGTTTACGAAGATCGCGATCACCGACGATCTCGAGCTGCGGGCGATCACCGACCGGTTCGGTCGGGAGGAGGCCGCCGTCCAGGCCCTCGCCGCCGGCGCGGACGTGCTCCGCTACCGGACCCTCGACGAAGCCGCGAAGGCCCTGGCCGCGGTTCGCGAGGCGGTGAAGAAGAAGGTGCTGAAGAAAGAAAGCATGATTGAAAAGCTCGGCCGCATCGAGCGCTGTAAGAAAGAGCACTTCGCGACCTATCAGCCGATCTACATTCCGAAGATCACCGAAGCCTTTAATACGCCGGCGGCGAAGAAGCTCCTCGAACAGCTCCAGGCGGTCGGCAGCTAGCCGCCCGTCTGGAGAGTAGAACATTTTTCCCCTTTTCCTGAAATTACTGACGCTTAGCAAATTCTTGATACTCTTAAAGTAGTCTCGTTTAAAGAACCGAGGTCTATGAGCACTTTTTGGGTCTGGTCACTGCTAGCGGCGATTATGCTAAGCGCGAACGCGTGGTCGCAGACCTGTGCGGAAAACTTCGAAGACATCTCCGCGGAGTGCATCGCGAACCGCAACAAGCCGTTCTCCGAAAAACCGATCCCGCTCTCGAAGCTCGCGAAAGATACGATCTACTTCTACAAGACCCCGGCCGGCGAGGTCGGGAAGTTCAAGATCCTCTCGGTCACGAACAAGCCCCAGCAGGAGTGCACGGTCTTCCTCGACGCCGTGACCTTCGGTGGCGGCGGGAGCGTCTTCGTCCCCAACAGTTCGCTCTCGATCAGCCCGAAGAAGAACCACTGGCTCTCCGACCGGATCTACCTGGATCGAGAGGGCCTCGCGGCACTCATGCTCGACAAGGTGAGCCCGGAAGAGCTCGACCGGCAGAAGGTAAAGAACGGCGAGACCGTAGCGGCCAAGCAGTATACGTCGGACGAAGATCAGGCCCGGGCGAAGGCTTCCTGCCTCCTCGTCACCTCGCGGGGGACCGAATACCTGGTTCACCGCTCCGGTTCGAACGAAGAGAAGAAGTTCAAGCAGGACAGCCCGGCGCTCCTCTACGCGCCGCTGGTGCTGATCTTCGTCGCGATCTTCCTCATCGTCCGGGTCATGCTCGAGGACCAGGACAAGTACAAGACGCAGGAGGCGCTCGAGGAGGCCGAGAACTCGAACAAGGTGAAGAGCCAGGCGCTCTTTCTCAAGGTCACGCGGCCTTTCTACAAGCGCTACTTCCTGCCGATCGTCCAGAGCTCGCGGCACAAGCAGAACTTCCGGAACAAGTACAAGCAGAAGCTCGCGAACGCAGGCCTCACGAAGGAAATGTCGCCGGAGGAGTTCGTGGCGCTCAAGTTCTTCATGATCATCGGCGGGCCCTTTGCGTTCCTCGCGGTCCGCTACATCACCGAGAGCGACTGGTCGCTCGCGATCACGCCGGCGATGGGGGTCGTGGGGTTCTTTTATCCGGACGTCTGGCTGAGCGGCATGATCAAGAAGCGCGCCGACGACGTCCTCAGGGCGATGCCGTTCATCGTCGACATGCTGGCACTCTCCGTTGAGGCGGGCCTCGACTTCATGGCCGCTATCCAGCGGGTGATCGAGAAGGCGCCGCCGAGCCCACTCGTCGAGGAGTTTGAGACGCTGATCCGGGAAACGAAGATCGGCTCGTCCCG
>JBILTI010000295.1:0-3704 GCA_044371595.1 Bacteriovoracaceae bacterium | reverse complement strand
CGTGAGTCCAAAGAAAACCATCGAAGGGCTAATCGGGGGCGTTTTCTTTTCGGTGTTGGCGACGAGCCTCTACTGGAACTACTTCATCGAAGAGCTTGATGCGTTAACCGTCTTCTTCTTCACCGTCATCGCCTGCTGCTCCCAAGTCGGAGACCTCGCGCAGTCGAAGCTAAAACGACAGTTCGAAATCAAGGACAGCTCGTCCCTGATTCCCGGCCACGGAGGAGTCTACGACCGGGTGGATAGTCTAATGTTCGTTGCCCCCTTGTACGCGTTCTATCTGATGGCGAATTTCCGCTAAGGGAAAGTATGTTTGAAAAAATTCTTATTTTTGTCATTTTTCTCGGGCCGTTGATTTTTTTTCACGAGCTCGGGCACTTTTTCTTCGCGCGCTTCTTCGGCGTCCGCGTAGAAGTCTTCTCGATCGGTTTTGGTCCCAAGATCTTCAAGATCTTGCGCGGCGGCACGGAGTACGCGATCTCCGTCATTCCCCTGGGTGGATACGTAAAGATGTTTGGCGATGATCCCTTCGCCGAGACTCCCCTCAAAGAGGAAGAAAAGAAGGTCGCCTTCAATCACAAGAGCAAGCACGCCCGCTTCTGGATCGTCTTCGGCGGCCCCCTCGCGAACCTCATCCTTGCCTATTTCCTCTACGTTGGCCTCCTCGTCGGCGGCGAAAAGGTACCCGAGACGAAGGTCGGCGTCGTCGCCGAAACTTCGTTCCTTTATCAGAAGGGGCTCCGGACAGGTGACATCCTCGTCGGCATCAACGACGAGAAAGTCCTCAGCTTCGACGACCTAAACATCAAGGGTTCCACGGTTGAGAAGATCACTGTGAAGCGGAACGACGATAAGGCCGAGATCCCCGTCGGGCTGCAGCTCGAGACGTTCATCAATCAGTTCGTAGAGATCGTGTCCTTGGTCAAGAAGCCGATCTTCATCTCGAAGACGGGGGACCGGTTCGCCGTGAGCCTCTCGCAGAAGCCCACCGAACCCAACCAGTCGCTGGAGGAGATCGCCGTGAACTTCCGAGGACGGGCGTTCCTCTATCGGGCGAGCGAAAAAGATGGTCAGACGCAGCTCGATTCGGCGTCCGAGACTGAGCTTGTCGCGGGCGCCGGAGAAAGCATCTACGCTCTCCTCGCGCGGCTGGAGTTCTATCCCATCGACCTGGCGGTGAGGAACGTCGTCATGGCCTCGCCGGCGGATAAGGCGCAGTTTAAGAAGGGCGATATCCTGCTGGCCGTGAACGGTGTTCCGCTCAAGAACTTTGAGGAGCTTCGACAGAACCTGCAGACCGTTCCGGACGGGAAAGAGGTCAAGGTCGAAGTCCTCTCGGACGGCAAGCGAGTGACGAAGAACTTGATCCCGGAGGTTCGTGAAATCGACAAGAAAAAGACGAAGATCATCGGGATCGAAAGCTCCGTCGAGTTCATCCAGCCGAAGCTCATCGTCGCGAAGGTCGAAAGCTTCGGCGACGCGCTCGTGGGGGCCTTCGCCCGGACCTGGGATGGGATCGTAAAGACTTTCGGCGGTTACAAGAAGCTCATAACCCGGGAAGTGTCGCTGAATAATATCGGCGGTCCCCTTGCGATCGGCAAGGTCGCGTCTGATTCGTTAAACATCAGCCTCTCGATGTTCTTCCGCCTGATGGCCATCATCAGCATCAACCTCGGCGTGATCAACCTCTTTCCGATCCCCGTCCTCGACGGGGGACATATCATGTTCCTCTTTTTTGAGACCTTCAATGGCGGGCCCCTGTCCCGGCGGAAGCTGGAGATCGCTCAACGCTTCGGCGTTTCGATCCTTTTTTTCCTAATCTTCGTGGCCCTCTTTAACGACATCACTCGTTTATTTTGAAGCTTGAGCTACCTATTTGTCGACTCGACCTACGACCTCGCCATCGGCGTCCTTGACGACGGACTGAAATGGCGTGAGTTCGAACGCCACTCCGGCGTTAAGGTATCCGCGGTCGTCCAGGACCGGGCAAACGCGCTCCTCCGCGCGCACGGAATTCGGCCCGTCGACCTGGCGGGTTTGGTCACCGTAAATGGGCCGGGATTCTACACCGGACTCCGGCTCGCGGAGGGCTTCGCCGACGTCTTGCGCTTCTTCGGCGTCCGCACCTACTCGTTTTACACCTACGAAATTCCACGCTGGTGCGGTTACTCCGAAGGTGTCTGGTTCACGAAGGCGTACCGCGGAGAGTACTTCATGTACCGGTGGCGCGGGGCCGAGAACTCGCAGAAGCTTGTCGGCGCGAAGGAGCTCCCGGGAGCGCTACCGGGAGAGAAGTTTTTCATCCACTCGGAGGCGTCCTTGGATGCGCTCAGCGCACCGCTTATCGTAGACCCCGTTATGACCGCGGACCTGATCCGGCGAACGCCGGAGTTGATTTTTTCCGAAGTGCTGAAGGGCCTGAACCGGGAGCCGTTCTACTTCCGCGCGCCCGAAGATGAGTTCAAGGTAAACCCATGAAGCGTCTCTTTTTTCTGCCGACCGAAGTCTCGTACCTCGTAGTTGGTCTGTTGATCTACGCGTTCCTTAAGCTCCCGCTGTTCCTCGAGATCCCCGTTCTCCTCGGGGCTTCGCTGTTACTATTCCTCTTTCGGCGGGCCCGGGTGCCCTACCGGGAAACAGTCAAGCTCGAGGGCGAACTCTACCTTTCGCCGGTTCACGGAACGGTGGAAGCGGTCCGGCACTCGGTCACAAATTCCTTCTACCCGTCCCCCTGCCATGAAGTGCGCATCTCCCTGTCGTTCTGGGACGAGAAAGGCCTTTATCTTCCGACCTCCGCGGAAACGTCCTATCTGAAGGCCAACAAGGGGCTGAGGCTTTCCCGGAATGCTCCGGATCATTTCTTCTACGGCTCGGTGGAGGATATGTCGCACACGGACCTGACTTTAGTATCGAAGAACAGCACCCAGACGTTGATTCGTTTCATCGATTGCCCCGCCGGAACGATGCCGATTATCTGGCTGAAATCCGGTGACCGCGGGCGCGGGGGTGCCTGTTTTGGGTATTATCCTTTCGGTGGTACTCTGCTAATCTATCTTCCTGCGACAAGCGATGTCCTCGTATTTGATAAAGAAAGGGTAACCCCTGGAGTGACCGTCATCGCCGCGATCAAAGACCAACCGAAGGCTTAAAATGTTGTTAGAAAACCGTCGCCTCGCTTATTTTATTCCGAATATTTTCACGGCCCTGAACATGGCCTGCGGCTTCATCGCGATCCTCTTCGCCTTTCACGGAGAGTTTTACAAGGCGTGCATGTTCATCGTCCTCGGCGCGATCTTCGATAGCGTGGACGGTCGGATCGCGCGGATGACGAACACGCAGTCGACGTTCGGTGAACAGTTCGACTCGCTGAGCGATCTCGTTTCCTTCGGCGTCTCCCCGGCGATCGTTTACTATTTCCGGTTTCTGACGGACACGGGCCGGCCCGGGATGGTCGCGTGCTTCTTCTTTATGCTCTGCGGCGCACTTCGGCTCGCTCGGTTTAACGCGACGATCGATAAGAACAAGTCCGATTACTTCCAGGGACTGCCGATCCCCGGCGGGGCCACGGCCGCGATAAGCCTCATCTTCCTCTCCTTTAACTTTCCCGCGATCGCGGAGTATAGGCCCCTTACCGTCGCCTACCTCCTGTTCTACGCCGCCCTTATGGTATCGAACATTCCGTTCCCGAGCTTTAAGAAGTCGGA
>JBILTI010000294.1:0-3709 GCA_044371595.1 Bacteriovoracaceae bacterium | reverse complement strand
GCCTGTCACGAACCTCTACGGGCAGAACTTCGTCGTAAAGAAGGGCTCGCTGGTCCAACTCTCGGCCTCGGAGGAGCGCGTCCTCGTCGACGCGGCCACGCTTCCGACCGGCGCCGTCGTCACGGAGTTTCGCCTGAGCCCGGACCGGGAGAAGCTCGCCTACGGTTACGCCGTCTTCGGGAACGACTGGACAACTTGGAATGTTATCCGGGTTTCCGATCGGAAGGCGCTCGCGGGGCCCTTCGTCGGGAAGAGCTCGGGCATCAGCGAGGTAGGCTGGGACCCTGCCTCGCAAGGGTTCTTTTATAGCGCCGAACTCACCGCCGCGGAGGACGCCATCGCGAAGCGGGTCGCGGAGATCCGCTATCATCGGCTCGGAACGGACATGCTTCGGGATCCGGTTGTTTTCAAGGATCCCGAAACTCCGCCGCTTCTCCGGTATAAGGCGAAGGCCTTTGACCGCGAGACCGTCCTCGTCTTCCGGATCCAGGGGGCCGCGGAAATTCCGCTTATCACCTGGCTCGTAAAGAGAACGGCCGACGGGTTCGGCCCGCCGACGCCCCTCATCGCCCCCGGTCGCTACTGGGGCTGGGTCACGGGGTTCAGTAACCGCGAGGTCTTCCTCCGGACATCGAAGCTCGGCGGAACCTACGGAATCACGGCCATCGACGTCCGGACCGGAAAAGAACGGGTCGTCGTTTCCCCGTCCCGGCGGTCCGTCCTCCTTCAGGCGCAGCAGTTCGGCGACCGGCTCGTGCTCCAGTATCTCGAAGCGGATCTCACGAATTCGATCGCGGTCACGGATCTCGCCGGGAGGGTGAAGGTCCGGTGGAGGCCGTCGAAGATCGGGCTTCCGGACCGCGGAACCCTAAGCCTCTTAACCGGTGAACGGGAGTCGCAGACCGGCGACTTCACTTACCACGCCGTGGACCTTCCGACGCAGACGATTCGCTTCGACGCGGACGCCGGAACCTTCGCCCTCCTGTCCTCTGAGCCGGTTTCCTTCGACGGGTCCCGCGTGCGCTCCACACTCCGGTACTACCGGAGCCGTGACGGGGTCCGGATTCCGATCCAAGTGTTCGCTCGGACCGACGTTCCCGCCCCGCGCTTCGCGTATCTCTTCATCTACGGAAACATCGGCATCACCTCGACGTCCCAATTCAACCGGAAGTTTCAGCTCATGCTCGAGCTCGGCGGCGTCGTCGCTGTCGCGAACATCCGCGGCGGCGGCGAGTTCGGGCTCCCGTGGCAGAAGGTCGGCACCTTCGAGAAGTGGAAGAGCCTCGAGGACATCGCCGCCGCGGCCCGGTGGCTCCGGAAGGAGTTCCCCAGCATCGAAGCGCGGGTCGCGCTCTCGGGCCGCTCGTTTGGCGGCATGAACACGATGGCGTGCTACGCTTACCTCCAGAACGAGTTCGCGGTCTACACGCCGGTGGTTTCCGTGTCTGATCCCGAAGCGTTCCTCGACGAGGTCGGCTGGTGGGCCATCGACGACTTCGGCTTCCGCCGGGATAAGCGGGGAGCACTCGTCGACGAACCGCGGGCACGGAAGGCGATCGCGAGCTGGAACCCGCTGCGCGGGACCGGCACTCTCACGGCCGCGAAGCCGCTCCTCGCGTTCTCCGGGGAGTTCGACCTGCGCGTACATCCGGATCAGACGACGCGGTTCGTGCGAGCACTCCGCGATCGCTTCGGCGCCGCCGCGCCGGTGTACCTCATCGAAACGGAGAAGATAGGTCACAACGGCCGGGCCGAGATCGCGGAGGAGGCGGCGTTCGTGGCGAAGGAGTTCGAGGTTGCGGAGCTGATGCCCCTCGGGCGGAGCATCAGCGTGAGCTTTAGAAACGGCGGCTGTAAGTGGCCGGAGAATTAGTCGACCAGGTGGGACCAGTCGCTTTCTTCTTCTCTTAGCTTAGTCCGGCAACCTCTTTTTCCGATGCATTTTTCCGCCAAGAGAACTTCGCTGGACGCCTCCGCCTCTACGGATTTCAGCGTGTCCTTGTAGAACTTAAGGTCGACGGGCTTCAGCGAGAGAATTTTGGCTTCCCAGAGGACGGCGCCGTTCTTATCTTCGCATTGGGTCTCGCTGGTGCCGAAGGCTATTTTGGGATTTGACGCGTCCACGATTACCGCGCAGACACTTTCGTCGTTTATCATGTATACTAACTTGAACGTCGTCCCGGAGAGGCGCTTGATTTCCTCTACCTGGTCCACGACGTACTTCGCCAGGTACTCGTAGTTCTCGTTCCTTTCAATTTTAAGTTCCGGTTCGTGTCTACGGCCGTCGATCTCCCATTGGACGAGGCTGAAGTAGCCCGAGGAGTTCTGCTTGAGGTACACGGATGTGACCCGATTCTCGTACCGCTCACCCTCCTCGTTGACGCCCTTAATGACTTTGACGACCTCGTAGCCGACGGGAACATTGAAGTACGACTGGTTCGCGCGGACGGCCTTGAGAAACTCATCCGCACCGGGGATCCGGCGCTGCGAGGCCGGCTCCCGCTCCTCACTGGCCCAGGAGAAAATCCCCTCGCCGAGTGCGGCATGGGATAGTTTTCGCGGCTTCGATTCCAACGATGTACTCTGAACTTGCTGGTGGCTACAGGCGCTTCCTAAAAGCAAAAGCGCGGGGACGATGATCTTGATCATGATTTCTCCTTTATTGCTTTAGATTATGTATCGGAGTTCATAATGTTTTCTTGAATCGCTTCCCGGGGGGGCGATTTTTAGGATTTGCCTTCCTTAGCTTAAGATCCCTTGTACCCCTATCGGAACAGAAAGAACGAACTCTTCCCGAGCTTCGGATTGTAGTATTACCGTCGCTCGTGGTGGTTCTTCTGGTAGTAGACGACGCTCCTGAAGAAGTTCACGAAGCGGTAATAGAGGTCAGAATCGAGGTTCTAGACCTTCGCCTCACGGGACTCCGTCGTCTTGTGGGTCACGAAGTTGATGTGCGCGAAAACGGACATGTGGAAGAGGTTCGACGAGACGAACTTATCCCCCTGGTACTCGAGGTACTTCGCGAGGACCACGCGGGTTCCGCCGAAGTTGTTGGGAAGAAGAAGCCAAAGAAGTTCCACTGGTACGGGTTATGCGGTTCAAGGTCCGAGTCCGGGTGCGCGTGGTGCATGACGTGGTTCAGCTCGAACGATGCCATCGAGAGGAGCACGTAGTGGCCCGCGAGTTCGCCGGCGACGAACTTCAGAAACCGGGGCCGGAGGTTCCGGTGGACGGTGTTGTGGATGAGGACCGGGATCTGGACCGCGACGATGAGCCCGAGCGGAAGGAGCGCCAGGGGCCAGTACGCGAGCTCGTCGTTCAGGAGCTCGTCGAGGTCCGCCGCGCGGAGCTGGAGCGCCAGGATCGCGAGGACCACGACGTTGTGGACCACGAGGTACTTCCCGAGGAACAGGCGGTCGGTGCGTAAGTTCGTCCAGTGGTTCATGGGATCCTCGCGGCCGGGGCCTGCATCGGATTCGCGAGCTTCGGGTAGGAGTGGTGGTTCCGGTGGTAGTAGACGCCGGAGCCGATGGCGTTGATGAACTTGTAGTAGAGGTTGTCGTCGCGGTTTACGATCACCGTGTTCCCCGCAGTGTCGCGCGTGTGGCCCACGTAGTTCACGTGCGCGAAGGCGAGCGAATAGGCCGCGAAGGCTGGAAAAGGCGACGAAGAACTCGGGTCCCAGGAGGAGGTACAAGACCCAGAGGCG
>JBILTI010000293.1:0-3712 GCA_044371595.1 Bacteriovoracaceae bacterium | reverse complement strand
CCATCGCCGGATCCGTCACGAGGTGCCGGAGCGTTTCGCGGATCAGGGGTCCCGCGTTCTCGCCGGAGACGATGAGCGCCGTGCGGATCGCTCCCCGCTCGATCATCTGGCCCGCCATGAGGATGCTCGAGAGGACCCCGAGGCAGGCATTCGAGAGGTCGGCGATCATACAGTGCGTCGAGAGCCGGAGGTTCCGGTGCACCTGCGCGGCGGTCGCCGGCTCGAGGAAGTCCCGGCACACCGAGGCGTGGAGCAGGAGATCGATCTTCTCCCGGGGAAACGCGCCGAGCGCCTTCTCCGCCGCGGCGGCCGCGATCGTCGAGGGCCTCGTGCCGTTGGGCCAGAGGCCCCGGCGCTTGATGCCGGTCTGGAGCTCGAGGCGGCCGTAGGGCAAGCGCGCCCGATCGTAGAGCGGGGCGAGCTCGCGCTCGAGATCGTCGGAGCTTAGGAACTCCGCGGGTTCCTCGTACCCGAAGGCCTGGAGACGGAGGTGTTGAAAGATCATTCGAGGCCCCGCGTTCCGTCGCCCATGAGGCCATGGAGGTTCGCCATCGAGATCCCCGAGAGCATGGCGCCGACGATCCCGAGGAAGCCCTGATCGGTGCCGATGACGAAGAGGTTCTTCACGGGGGTGCGGCCGTCCCGGGTCTTGTCGACGGAGCCGTAGACGGTGCCGTTATGGTGCCAGGTGTAGCGCTCGATCGTGAGCGGCGAAAAAATGTCTTTAAAGAGGAGCTTTCCGTCGAAGCCGGGGGCGAGAGACTTCACGAGCCCGAGCGCACTTTCCCCCGTCTTCTCCTTCATCTCCTCGTAGCGGGGCCGCTCAAGGTCCTTCCACTGCGGGTAGTTCGCCATGTAAGTGACCCGAACCGTCCCCTCCCCGTCCCTGACCGCGGGTTCGTAGTTATCGGGGAAGCAGACGACGGCGGAGGTCGCGTCGAAGTAGTTCTCCGCGGGCCGGTAAGCGTAGGTCCGGGCGTCGTTGTAGAAAACGATCGTGGCGTCGTTGGCGGCGAGCGGGATCCTCCGGTCGAAGACGAAGATGCTCTCGAGGAAGGTCATCGCCCCCACCCGGGGCCTCGCGGTGAGCGCCGGGGTGACTGCCACGGTTTCGGGGTAGCCGATGGAGGACAAGATCACAGGGGCGCGGAGCTCCTCCCCGCCGGCGACAACGCCGTAGGCCTCGCCGTCCTTGACCATGATCTCCGAGACCGGCGTCTTGAAGCGGATCTCCGCGCCGAGCTCTTCGAGCTTTCTCAGGAGGAGCCCGATGATCGTCCGGACGCCGCCCTCGGGCCTCGAGAATCCCTCGAAGTAGAGCGACTTGAACATGATCACGAACTGCGCGAAGTCCATGTCGTCCTCCCAGGCGGAGCCGTAGATCAGGAGCGGGCAAAGGAGCATCTCCACCAGGAGCTCGTCCTTGATGATGCTCCCGAGGACGCCGCGGGAGGAGGTGTAGCCCAGGGTGAGGTCGAGCTCATTGAACGCGCGGACCTTTTCCACGAGGCGGTTAAAGGCGTCGATCTCGCCGGGGAAGTTCTCGAAGACCTCTGTCCGGAGGAGCTCGAAGTCGTTCGAGAACCGGAGTTCGGTTCCGGGGAAACTGATCTTCGAATAGCTCTGCGGACAGAGCTTGAAGTCGTCGTAGCAGAGCCGGAGCTGCTTCAGGAGCTTGGAGAAGGGTTTCCCCTTCTCGCCCTTTTTAATGTAGTTCGTGAGCGCGTGGAGGCCCACGTCGAACTGCCGGATGCCGCCGCGGTCGAAGTTCCGGCGCTGGTAGTAGGAGTTGAGGCCCCCAGGGATGGTGTGCTTCTCGAGGATGAGGACCCTCTTGTCGAACATCGCGAGCCGGATGCCGGCGGCGAGCCCCGACATCCCGGCCCCGATGACGATCGCGTCGTAGGTCATCGGTGATTAGACGGTGGCGGCGGCGAACTTCGGGCCCAGGTAGGCGACGCAGCTCTCGAGCGAGGCGAGCTTCGGATAGTCTTCCTGCGGAACCTCGACCCTGTGGCGCTTCCGGAGCTCCATCACGATATCGAGAAAATCCATGGAGTCGAGGTCGAGCTGCTCGCGGAGCGACTTCGCATCGTCGAGGGCCGAAACATCCTCATCCGGAGCGATGTCGGAAATGATATCGATAACGATCTGTCTTACGTCTGCCATAGGTATCTCCTTATGCCTGATACTTCTTAACGATTAGCGCTGAGTTGATCCCCAGCATCCCGAAGGAGTTGTTGAGGATGTAGTTGATTTCCCCAACGAGCCGCGGCTCGTTGACCACGAGGTTCGGGAGCTCGCACTCGGGGTCGAGGTCGGTGCAGCTCGGGATGTTCCCGGCGAGTTCGAGGGAGCCCGCGGCCCCCATGCAGTGGCCGATGTGGCCCTTGGTGAAGTTCACGAAGGTCTTCGCCGAGCCCTCGAATGCCTTCCGGACGGCCTGGGACTCGTTGACGTCGCCGGTGCCCGTGCCCGTCGCGTGCATGTTCACGAGGTCGATGTCCGCGGGGGTGAGGCCCGCCCGGCGGATCGCCTTGTGCATGCACTGGACCTGCCGCTCGCCGTTCGGGTTCACGAAGTCGGTGGCGTCGGAGTTGATCGCGTAGCCGACGATCTCGGCGTAGATCTTCGCCCCGCGCTTCTTCGCGTCGGAGAGCCGCTCGAGGACGTAGACGCAGCCGCCTTCGGAGATCGCGATCCCGTTGCGGTTCCGGTCGAGGGGCCGCGAGGCGCGGGACGGGTCCTCGTGCTGGGCCAGCGCCCCCTGGGCGGCGAAGGCGGCGAAGATCCCGAACGTCTGCGACGACTCGGAGACGCCGCCGGCGAGGGCCAGGTCGACCTCCCCGAGGAGGAGCTGCTGGACGCCCTGAATGATCCCGACGTTTCCGCCGGCGCAGGCCGATCCGAGGGTGTAGTGGGGGCCCGTGATGCTCAGGTTAAGGGTCACCTCTCCCGCCGGGGAGTTGGCCACTGTCCGGGGGTTATGGTGCGGCGACCACAGCTTCCAGTCGAGGCCGTTCTGGTGCATCTGATAAATCTCTTCCTCGGTTTCGACGTTCCCGTGCTCGGTGATCCCGAGGTAGACGCCGACCATGGAATTGTCCACCGCCGCCCAGTCGAGGCCCGCGTCCGCGATCGCTTCATTGGCGCAGTAGATGGAGATTGAGCCGGCGCGGGTGCCACGGCGGCGGAGCTTCTTCGACTGGTACTTGAACTCGTCGAACTCGCAGAGGCCCGCGACCTGCTTGCCCATGTAACGGATCTCGTGATGTTTTACGCCGGAGCGACAATCGAGGAGGGCCTTCCGGAACTCGGAGAGATTGTTTCCGTTGGGGGCCGTTAATCCGATCCCCGTCATCACGATGCGTTGTGTGTCACTCATGAGTTAAAAATCCTAAGGCTTTTAGAGGCAAACCGATGGAAAAAATTAGCTCATCGATCTTTGTTTGTATAGTGAACAATTAAGATTAGATACCTTGATTTCCACGGGACCTTAAGACATGATTAATCGGATCGAAAACAGCAGCTGACATCGCGGACGTTTGTCTTAAGGAGTTCTCCATGGAAAGTCTCATCGTTATTTCGAAAGTTAAGAAATTCATTAAAGATAAAGCAGATATGAACACCTCTTCCGGCTTCTTCGAACCGCTCAACGCCGACGTCGTAAAGGCGTGCCGTGACGCTCTGGCCCACGCGCAGAAACTGGGTC
>JBILTI010000292.1:0-3727 GCA_044371595.1 Bacteriovoracaceae bacterium | reverse complement strand
AGGAAGGCGTCGGGCCTCAGCAGCCGGTGGACGGCGTCGAGCACCTTGGTGACGGAGATGAACGAGAGGTCCATCACCGCGCCGTCGGCGAGTTCCGGGAGCTCCGCGAGGTCGCGGACGTTGGTACCCTCGAGGTTCACGACGCGGGGATCGGTGCGGAGCTTGGCCGCGAGCTGGTCGTGGCCCACGTCGATCGCGTAGACCTTCCGGGCGCCGTTCGCGAGGAGGACCTCGGTGAAGCCGCCGGTGCTGGCGCCGACGTCGAGGAAAACGAGGTCTTTCACGGGGACCTTGAAGGCCTCGAGGGCGCGTTCGAGCTTAAGCGCCCCCCGGCCCACGAACTGCGGTGCGAGGAGTTCGATCTCGGCGGTCGGATCGATGAGTTCACCGGCCTTCCGGAGAACGACGCCGCCGACCCGCACGTCGCCGTGCTCGATCATGCTCTTCGCCTGCGACCGCGTCGCGACGAGGCCCCGGTCCGCGAGGACCTTGTCGGCCCTCTCCTTCACGCCGGAAATTCGCCCGAGAAGCAGAAGGTGACTTCGCCGGAGTAGTGGACCTTGTCGCCGATCAGGATGTGCTGGGTTCCGCCGAGGGTCTTGAGCGTGATGTTTCCCGACCAGTTGTACCAGTGGTTCAGGGCGAGGCCCGAGGCCGTGAGGCCCGTGCCGCAGGAGAAGGTTTCGTCCTCCACGCCGCGCTCGTAGGTGCGGACGTAGGCGGTCTGCACCTCCGGCAGAACCTGCAGGAAGCTCACGTTCGTTCCGTTCGGGAACATCTTGTGGAAGCGGTACTGCGGGGCCCGCGACTTGATGTCGATCCTAAGCGCTTCGTGGACCTCGAAGACGAGGTGCGGGACGCCGGTGTTGACGAAGAAGACCCGCTTGTATTCGGTGAACGCGGAGAGGTCGTAGAGGTCCTTGTCCTTGATCTCGGACATTTCGACGGCGAACTTGCCGTCCCGGCGGGTGACCTCGTAGAGGCCGTTCATGGTCCGGATCCGGTACGTGTCCCTCGCGCCCCTGGACTTGTCGTCGAGGAAGGTCGCGAGGCAGCGGATCCCGTTTCCGCACATCTCCGCTTCGCCGCCATCGGAGTTGTAGATCCGCATCCGGCCGTCGGCGTCGGCGGCGTCGGTGAGGACGAGGATCCCGTCGGCGCCGACGCCGAAGTTCCGGTCGCAAAGGCGGGTGACTAGTGCCGGGGTGAGGTCGACGGTCGGATGGTCGAGGATGATGAAATCGTTACCGTTGCCGGAATACTTCGAAAACTTCAGGGTTTCTTTCATAGGGTTTACTTAACACACCGGCGGGAGGAAATGAATAGCGATGTTATATCGGGGACCCGCGGAGGCCCCACCATTTCTACTGGGCCGTGGCCAGCGCCGGAGCGCTCGGAGCGGAGGTTCCTCTCTCGGGGACATCTTTTCTGGGGAAACGGTCGTCGGCGTTAACTTCGCCCGATCGATCGATCCGGTCCAGAATTCACGCCGACGCCTCTCGTGTTTTATCAAAAAGTTGGGGCGACGCCGGGGTCGGCCACGTCGACCGACAGTTTGCATTTAGATAGCGGATGAGAAACATGCTCGCATCGATCAGTGATCTGCGGTCCATCGCCGTCCCTAATCGGCAGGTGCCTGGGATGCTTTCTAGGCGGACGGTCGGATCCGGTTGCAATCGGCTCGCTGAGGCGAGCTGCGCGATCCTCTGAGAGAAGCAGGTGTCGACGTCGTAGAACAGCTGACAGGCGCTCGCCCGCGCTTGCCAGTTGCCGCCGCTGATGTGTTGGCAGAGTTGGTTTCCCCGGTCTCTCGCGCTTCGCCTCGCCGCCTCGAGCTCCTGGGAGAATTACGGCCCATTCGCCCGGCACGATCGGAGCATCCGTTCAAACTGCGGGTCCTGGGAAGTAAAATCGGAGGTCCCGAAGGCTCCGTTGATGAACGGGAAAATGCTCATGATAAGGAGGATTTGAGATTTCATCTGGATCTCCTGCTAGGGGATCGGTTTTCTATAAATATTCGTGGGTCAAAGTTAACGGTGGAAGGAACCGGTAACATGGCGAGCTTTGGACTCCGACCCCGAAAAGCCTCTTAACATATTGAAAAGTTGAGATCTTCGAAACTTTAACCACCGCAGCATTTCTTTCCAACCAGTGGGCCGCCCACCTGGAACCCGTGTCAATATCGGAGGGATTTAACAGACTACCGATGGAGTCTACCGTGAAGCTTTTTGCCCTCTTCGTCCTTATCTCTTCTTCGATCGCCGACGCACAGGTCGATCAGCTCTCCGACGCCGAGTTGAAGGAGAAGCTTCACAAGCTCAAGGGGGCAGGAGTACGTGGCCTCGACTACAAACAGGCCCGGGTGCAGATGTTCAATCGCATCTACCTGGAGCGCGACGAGAACGATTTCTTCAACCGCGACGTCTACTGCGGCACTAAGCACTACCGGACGTTCCCCCGGAAGGCCCGGGCGAGGAGCTTCCGGACCACACGGTGATGAACACCGAGTACACCTGGCCCCAGGGCCGCTTCAACCGCGAGTTCGACCTGGACACCCAGAAAACGGATCTCCATCACCTCTATCCGACTTTCTCCAGGATCAACGCGGAACAGGGAAACTATCCGTTCGCAAACGTCGGGTCGACGACGAACAAGAAGTCGCTCTTTTGCCAGGGACCGAAGCTCGGGAAAGCCGATCAGCTAGGCGACGGAGTCTACTTCGAGCCGGCCAACGAGCACAAAGGGAACGTCGCCCGGGCGCTGTTCTATTTCTCGGTTCGCTACAAGGTGGCCATCAGCACCACCGAAGAGATCTTCTTGAAGTTCTGGCACATGGTTGACCCGGTCGACGAGTCGGAGAAGCAAAGACACGAGGGCATCGCCTCCGTTCAGAAGAACCGAAACCCGTTCATCGATCGGCCGGAGCTCGTGCTTAGAATCTCCGACTTTTAGGAGTGAATGAAATAGCGCGTAAACTGTCTTCCCAATTGGCAACAGTCCGTGGATGAAGTAAATTATGATTTCCGAAGTGGGACTATAGCTCAATTGGTTAGAGCTCCCGGCTCATAACCGGGTGGTTACAGGTTCAAGTCCTGTTGGTCCCACCACTATCCTTAACCTGCACAGTTATTGCAAAAAGCAGCTTCCTAGAAAGCTAGCGAAGAGACCAACAGGCTTGAAGGGTTTTGTGTACCCACGGCGGAGCTGCCAGTGGCAAGTCCGTCGTGGGGCGGCAGGCAGGATGCCTGGCGAACAAAACCACCGGGCCGCAAGAAGGGAGCGGAACGCGACCGCCCGGAGGCTAGGTCCTGTTGGTCCCACTAGCCTCTGGAACTTCTTCCGCTGCTTTCTTTTGAGGCAAATTTCCACCAATCAAGCCTAACAGAATGAGGGCTCCGCCGTAGATCGTCAACGCTCGGATTTCTTCCTGGAAGAAGAGGTATCCAAAAAAGACTGCTGAGAGCGTGTGGAGTCCATCGAATAAGGCCAGTCGGTGCGCATCGAAGAAATTGAGAAGCCAATAGAGAACCGCGTAACATAAAACGCAAGCAACGATGGAAACAAAGACGATCCCTCCGATGCCCTTCGAGGTAAGAGCGGAGATCTCCGACCCTTGACCAAAAACTATTCCCTGGAGGAGCCACATGAAAAGAGCGGTCGAAATTTGTGCGATCGCAAGATACTGAGAAGCATCTACTTTACGTTTGAATTTTTTTGAATAGACAAA
>JBILTI010000008.1:0-12932 GCA_044371595.1 Bacteriovoracaceae bacterium | reverse complement strand
ATCCCTTCTTCCTCTACGTCGGAGGGCTCGAGGAGCGGAAGAACATCCCGTGCCTACTCGCGGGAGTGGAGCTTTTTAACGAGGGCGCGGTCGACCGGATTCCGCTGGTCCTCGTTGGAAAGCTCGCCGACGCAGCGCCGGCAGTCCGGCGGACTCTCGCGGAACGGACAGACCTCTTCCAGGTTCTGGAAGGCGTCTCCGATGCCGACCTCGCGCAGCTCTACGCCGACGCGCGGGCGCTTATCTTCCCGTCGAAGGAAGAAGGCTTCGGTCTGCCGCTGGTCGAGGCGTTCTCGTTGTCCTGCCCGACGATCGTGTCTGATATCAAAGTCTTTCGCGAGCTGGCCGAAGACGCCGCCCTGTTCTTTCCTCCGGACTCGCCGGCGGCACTAGCGAGGCAGATGCGTCGGCTCACCGAAAATCCGGAGCTCCGTGCGGAGCTCGTGGCGAAGGGCCAGGGCCGTGCGCCCGCGTTCCGGTGGGAGGAACTGGCGGCGACTGTGTCCCGGACCTATTTGAGTTTTGCCGGATCTCGGGATACCCTTGAGGAACGAGGCGTCCACCCATGAAGATTCTCATCATCAACATCGATAATCCGCACCGGAGCCTCTACGTCGGGGCGGTAGCGGCGCTGCTCAAGAAGAAGTTTCCCAAAGCCGAGCTCACCGCCTTCGTCACCGCGGGGAACGAGGTCCTCGAAACGACCGGTGTCTTCGCCCGCCTGCACTTCTTCCACGCCGAGGCGTTCTTCGCGCGAACCAGCGCGTGCTCGAACGAGGAGATCCACGACCAACTCCGGGCCGCGATCGCGCCGATCCAGGACGTCCACTGGGACGAGGTGGTGAACCTCTCGTCGAACGTCCTCGCCCCGCTGCTGATCAACTTCCTGAGTTCGCGGGCCGTGCTCGGCGGCTCCCTGGACAAGAAGTTCTCTGAGCTCCAGTTCAGCGACGATCCGTCGTTCCACCTCGCCCGCGCCGGCGATGACCTTTCGTCGTACTTTCATTTTTCTTACCTTCACCGAGCGATCCTGAAGCTCACCGAAGATGCGCCCGTGGCCTCCGCCTGGCGGGCGGACCTCCGGGCCGAGCTCGCGGGCTTTACCGAAAACCTTCGGCACACGAGTGGAAAGCGGACCGTCGTCCTGATCGACGCGGGCCTGGCCCGGGCCGATGCTCCCGTCGCCGTCGCCTTCGTCACTGACCTCTACCGGCGCTTCCACGGAGGCCCGCATCTTCCAGTCCTCCTGAGTGACGTCGTCCTCGACGAGCACCCACTGCTCCGAGGCCTGCGCGAGGCCGTCGGCGAGGTCCACGTGCTTCGGACCGACAACCGGGCTAAGCTCTCGGCCCTGGCCATGGCCGACCTCCTGATCACCGACGACTTGCACCGGAAGGCGATCGCCGACCTGGGCAAGGTCCCGAGCATCCTCCTAACACGCACTCTGAACCTTTCGGACTTCTCCGTCGTTCGGGGAAGCGTCCAGCTCGTCTCCTCGGAGCGAACCGTCGAGCTTTCGCGCGCGGCCGTCGCGGCCGCGGATACCCTCCTAACGGAGCGCCACCCGCGGGTCGACGACTTCTGCTGCGACGTCTACGTGACCGAGATCCACGAGCACGTCCCGTTCCTCGTCCCCCTCAGAGGAGCTTCCGCGGCCCACGCGCAGTGGTGGCTCGGGCTCCGGTTCTTTGCCTCCCTCCGGGGAGTGCGGCTCCCGGACATACCGTTGAGTCCAGGCCACTACCGGACGGCGATCGCGGCCGAGCGGGAAAACTGGCGGCGCGACTCGAAGTACGGAATCCTGAAGACCGCCCTCGACCTGTCCCGCGCTAACGTCCGCCGCTCCTCGGCGCTGAAGCCGCTCGATGCCGCGCAGGCGATCGAGGCCTTCATCGTCGACGAAGAACGCCGCCTCTCCTAGCCCCGTCCCCGGGCCCGCTCCCAGGTCTCGAGAAGGTCGACGGCGACCGAGCGCCAGGTAAAGCGGGAGGAGACGGCCTCGTGGCCGGCGCGGCCGAGTGCTTCTCGGTCGGCGACGGAGAGCTTCGTCCAGTTCTCGAGCGCCGCCGTAAAGTCTCCGGCGCCGTCGGCGCGGAGGATCCCGTGTTCTGGCCCAAGCTCGAGCCCCTCCACACCCTTCGACGTGGTCAGGACCGGTCGCCCGTACATTAGGGCCTCGAGGATCTTGCCGCGGGTTCCGGAACCCGAGAGGAGGGGAACGATGAGGAGCGACGCCGCCTCATAGATCGGACCCAGGTCGAGCGGCGTGTCGTGGAGCGTGACACCCTCCTGGTGGAGTCGCGCTTTCACTTCCTCCGTCGGCGTCGATCCGGCGACGACCAGTTCCACCGTTTTCGGAAGCCGCGGCTTCACCTCATCGAGGAACCAGAAGAGGCCCTCGACGTTGGGAAGATAAGAGAGCGAGCCGAGGAAGAGCACCTTCGTTGCCGGAGGCGACGGCGTGGAGGGGCGCAGGCCCACGGGGTTAACGCCGTTTGAGGTTACGGCGAAGGGAAGCGCCGGGTAGAGCGCTTCGTAGCGCTTCTGATCGACCCGCGAGTAGGCCAACCGTAGCCCGGCCCGGGAAAACACGGCGTGCTCGAAACGTATGAGGTTTCGCCGGTAGATCCAGTTGAACAGGGGCACGGCCACCGGGAGTGGCGCCGCCTTCGTCTTTCGGATGAGGTCGCTTTCGACGTTGTGGACGCAGACCGAGGTGAGAAACCGGGCACCCTGGGGAAGGTAGGCCCCCATCCGGAGCTCTTCGGCGTGGACGATGTCAGGTCCCCATGTCCTGCAGAGCTCCTGCACGCGGGCCCGGAGCGAATCCGAGACGGGCCACTCGTGATAGGAGCGCGTGAGCCGCTTCCACGCCCGGCGCGGGAGGGACTTCCGCGTGAAGCGAAAGAACTCGATCGCATCGCTGCTTCCGGCGAGGTCCTCGAACCGGCGGGTGAGCGCCAGGACCTTGACCTCGTGGCCCAGGGCCCGGACCTCTCTCCAGAGGTGGAAGTTTCGGATCCGCGTTCCGTTGATCGGGGGGCTCGGGTTGTCGGAAGCGAGGACCAGGATCTTCATGTGCCTTCAGCCTCTCACGGGGTCAGGGGAAATGCAAGGTCGTAGCGGTCCGCGAGGTAGGTGTTTACGAGCTCCATCTGGGCGGCCGTCGGCTGCGCGCTGAAGAAGATCGCCTCCGCCAGCTCGCCGTCCATCCGGCACACGGACTGGGCCTGCGTCTGCGTTGTGGGCCAGCTAAATGCCCGCGCCGTCACCGTTCCCGGCGCCCAGAGGTTCGTCGCCGTCATCGCGGCGGCGGACCAGGCACCGGTGCGGTACGTCCGTCCGCTCACCCCGAAGGCCACGGTTCCTCCCGCGGCGAGAGAGGAGAACTGAACCATGGGTCGGGTGGCCGCGCCGGTGTAGAAGAGAAACTGCGAGGTCGCCGTGGGCGGCGTCCTGAAGACGGCGACCATCGCCGTCGGGGTACTCTGCGTCGCCCCGTTAAACCACGTGCTCGCCGTGCACGAGACGAAGGCGTTCGTTCCTCCGCCGAAGTCGGTTGCGCTGTAGGCCGCGCCGGTGGAGCTATGGGTGAGCGTGTAGGTCCCGATCTTGTCGGCGATCCGAGTGACCCGGAGGCCGGAGAAGGTCAGCGTCGCCGGGTCGGAGACGTCGTACCACCGCGTGGCCGTCGAGAAGATGACCTTTATGCCTCCTGTCGCGAGAGGCCCGAGGTAGAGCGCCGCCGCGTTGCCGGCGGCGTCGGCAATGCTTCCGCCGTTCAAGTCGATCGCAGCGCCGTTGTCTACCGAGATCCCGTCGAGGTCCGTGTCCCCGGCCCCGACCGAGTAGCGGAAACTCAGTACGGCGGTTCCGGTGCCCCTGGTGTACGTTGCGAAGACCGGCGTCGCCCCGATCGTAAGGTGAAGGCGCGGTACGCCGCTCACGGTGACGGCCTCGGCGTAGGTCACGGCGAAGTTGAGCTGAGGCCTCGCCCCGCCATTCCTGTAGACGGCGTCGGGCGGAAGCGCCACCGAGGCCACGGCCGGGGCCGCCGTGTCAACCCGCACGGTCCCGATCGTCGTCGGCGTGAACCTCAGGACGGCGGCGTTGCCTATCAAGTCCACGATCGATCCGCCGTTCAGGACGATCGGCGAGAGCGTGCTCACGCCGTCGGCGTCGTTGTCGCCGGCGGCGACGGTGTAGCGGAAGACGAGGGTCGCGGTGCCGCTGCCGGACTGGTACGTCGCGTTTGCGGTCGACGTCCCTACACGGAGCTGGAGCGCGGGAACGCCGGTGACGGTGACAGCCTCGTTAAAGGTGACGGAAAAGGCGAGGACGCCGCCGGCGCGGTAGGTCCCGGAGACCGGCGGCGCGACGGCCGAGATGGTGGGCGCGATCGCGTCGACGAGGACGCCGGCGAGCGGTGGCGCAACGAACGTGAGCTGAGACTGCACGTTCCCGGCGCCGTCGGCGATGCTACCACCGTTCAGGGCGAGGGTCCTCGAGACGGCGATGCCGTTCGTGTCGAGGGCCCCGGCGGGAACCGTGTAGCGGAACACGAGCTGGGTCGTCCCCGAGCCGGCGGCGTAGGTGGCGTAGGCGGTGGTCGAGCCGACGGTGAGCGTGAGGCGCGGTGCCCCGGTGACGCTCACGGGTTCGATGTAGGTCGCGGTGAAATTGATGTTCTGCCCGGCCGTGTAGACGGCGTTCGGAGAGACGCCCACCGCCGCGATCGTGGGGGCCGACGTATCGACGCGTTTCAGGGGATAGGCCGCAGGGGTGAAGCTGAGGTTAACGTTTTTTCCTACGGCGTCGCGGATCGTGCCGCCGTTAAGGAGGATCGCCGGCCCCACGGTCTCGATACCGTTGGCGTCGTTCTGGCCGGCCGAAACCGTATAGCGGAAAACGTGCGCGGCCCTGCCCGAACCGGAGAGGTACGTGGCATAGAGCGTGCTCGCCCCGACCGTGAGCTGGATCCGCGGACTACCGGTGACCGTCGCCGGCCCCGTGTAGTTAACGACGAAGTCGAGGACCTGCCCCGCGCGGTAGGCGCCGTCGGCCGGCGGCGAAACGCCAGTGATGAAGGTGGTTCCGGCGACCCGTACCCCGGTCGTATCCGGCGGCGCGAACGTCAGCACCGCCGCGGTTCCCGAGGCATCGACGATGCCTCCGCTCCCGGTGTTCAGGGGACTAACGAGCGCTACCCCGTCGAGGTCCTGGTCGGAGGCGGTAACGGTGTAGCGAAAGAGAAGCGTGCTCGTCCCGGAGCCCGAAACGTAGCTCGCCGTCACCGGGATGGCGCCGATCACCACCGTGAGTCCTGGGGTGCCGGACACCGTCACCGGTGCCGAGAATTGGGCGGTGAAGTTGAGCGCGGCGCCGCCGCCGTAGAAGCCTGGGGCCGGGGCACCTAGCGCTCCGAGCGTTACCCGCGTGTTTACGGTGACGCCCGAGAGGGAAGGGGGAGTGAAGGTCAAGGCGAGAGAATTCAGGTCGACGTCCCGGATCACGCCGCCGTTGAGCTCGAGCGGCGAGGCCACCTCGAGGGCCCCGTTGTCGCCGAGCGCGGCGACGTAGCGAAACGTGAGTGAACTCGTCCCTGAGCCGGACACGAAAGTCGCGTAGCGGGTCGCCGCACCGATCGTAAGGCGGAGCCGCGGCGATCCCGTGACGGTGACCGGTTCCGACGTGGCGACGGTGAAGTTCAGGGCGGAGCCCACCGCATACTCGCCGGCCGCGGGCCCGGTGACGGCCGCGATGACCGGCGCCGGGGAGAGGTTCAAAAAGAGTAAGCTCTCACCGTAGCTCGCGAGCTTCATCCCCCAGAACGCGTAGGCGGCGCTGTTGCCGACCTCGTCGACGATGCTTCCGGCGTCGAGGTTGATCCACTGGTTGAAGAAGACGCCGTCGGCGTCGCTGTCGCTGCTCTGGACCGTGTACCGGAAGAGGAGCTGCGTCGAGCCGGAGCCGCTGACGTAGTCGGCGAAGCGCGTGACCTCGAACGGCGGGTAGCCCACGTTGAGCTGGACCCGGGGATTACCCGCGACCGTCACCTGGCGGGAGTAGGTGAGGGTAAACGAAAGCGTTTGTCCGGTTTTGTAGGTTCCGTCCGGGGCCCGCGTGTTCGCGACGACCGTCGGAACCCGGCCGTCGATCAGAAACGCGCCGAGGGCCGGCGGAGCGAAGGTTCGGCCGGGGGCGACGCCAGTCGCGACGCTCGTGATCGTCGATCCGTTCAGGTCCAGCGGAGAAAGGAGCGTGGGCCCGTCGTCGTCGTAGGACTCGACGGGGATGACGAGGCGGTAGGTGAAGACCGTCGTGCCGCTGCCGGCGACGAGGTTCGCCGCCCGGAGTATACCACCGACGTTGAGCCGGAGCCGGGATGTGTTGGCGCTGGCGTTCATCGCTTCGGACCAGCGGACCTGGAAGTCGATCGATTGGCCCGCCAGGTACCGGCCCGCCTGCGGCGTGGGCGCGGTGACGGAAACGATCGACGGCGGCGGCGCCTGGATTCGGATCCCCGGGAAGAAGCGGTTCGGGGCCCCGCGATCGGCGGCGGCCCCGTTACCGTCCGTGATCGCGCCGCCGTTCGGCTGGACCGGAAACGCGACTCCGATTCCGGCGGGAGCTTCGATCCCCGGAACCACCGGATAGCGGAAGGTAATCTGCGCGGTGCCGGATCCCTGGAGGTAGTGGGCGTAGCGGATCGACTCGTTCACGTTGAGCGCGAGCCTGGGCAACCCGGTGACGGTCACCGGCGCGCTCCAGGTCACCACGAAGTCCAGGTTCTGCCCTGGCACGTAAGTTCCGTTTGCCGATGGCGTGAGGGTTGAGATCGTCGTCTGCGCGCGGGCCAGCAGCGGGAGTAGGAAAAGAGTGAGGGTAACACGGAGCAGTGCATCCATCGAAGGGCTGTCCTGGCAAAGATTGATCGGATCTTGGTTAGATTATAGCTCTCCCCAGGGGAGCGGCCTGATGGGGAAAGCTTTTCCGGCGACGACCGGAGGACAGGATTTGTTGTAAAAAAATCGGGGGGCGGTAGAATAGAGGAATGTTAAACCTTAAAGCGTTGTCCCTCCGACCCATGCCGGAGCTCGACACTATCCGTTTTCTTTCGATCGTCCTGGTGGTCCTACATCACCAGTTCTTTCGTAGCAACGGAACCCTCGCCTGGTTCGCCGACTACGGCTGGGTCGGCGTCGACATTTTCTTCTGCCTGAGTGGATTCCTCATCACCTCGATCCTTATGACGGAACGGCGTTCCACCGGTACGATCGATCTCCGAAGATTCTGGTTTCGTCGCGCGCTGCGGCTCTGGCCAAGCTGGTTCTTCACCCTCGCTCTTTCGTTCACCCTCGTGTGGCTCCTCTCGACGAACAACCCGGAGGTGCGCGAAGGCCTCCTTTCGCGCTGGTGGCACTACTTCCTCCACTTCGGTAACTACTCCTACATTTTCTACGGCAAGATCCACACTCTGTACTCCCACTTCTGGTCGCTGGCGGTGGAGGAGCATTTCTATCTCCTGTGGCCGCTCCTGGTCCTCGTCCTCCGGGGCCGGCGATCGCTCCTGGCCGGCGTGGCGCTCCTTGTTCTCACCAGCTGGCTCCTCCGCCTCTGGCACCTGGGCAGGGGCGAGGTCGGGTACGTATTGTCTTTTTCTACGCACACGCGGATCGACGAGCTCCTCCTGGGGTGCGCCCTCGCGCTCGGCTCCGACCGGCTCCGGCAGTTGAGGCCCGGCGAGGAGGTCGCCCTGACGCTCGCCATGGTGGGCCTCTTCTGGTTCGGCCTCGGTGTTTGCAAGGAGAACCCGTCGTCGCTCTTCCTGCCCCGGGCCCTCCTCCGGATCCCGCTCCTCTCGCAGCTCGGCATCCTCTCCTACGGCGTCTACCTGATCCACCTCCACGTGAGTACGGTGGTCTTCGCGCTCGACAAGAAGCTTGGCCTGGGCCTCGGCGAAGTATCCCTCGCGCTCCTGAACCTCGCGCTGCCGTTCTTCCCGGCCTACCTCATGCTGGTCTTCATCGACGGGCCCCTCGCCCGGTTCCGGCACCGGCCCCCGAAGCTCGCCCTCGCCGGGGCCGGTACCGCCGGGTGATCCTCTCCAAGGATCCGAGGCCCTGGTCCCGCCTGACCCGGACGAAGGTCCTCCGGGCCCCGAGCTGGCTCCTGAACCGCCTCCGCTTCCGGGGCGTAGGCCCGCGCGACACCGTTTCGATCCGGATGAAGCTCGGCCATCGGATCGAGCTCGCTCCGACCCAGGACTACCTTTACCGGGTGCTCCTGAACCGCACCTACCACGACGATTCGGTAGAGTTCCTCGCCCGGCACCTGAAACCCGGCAGCGTCATCCTCGACGTCGGCGCCAACATCGGCCTCGTGACCTGCGCGTACGCGCAGCGGCTGGCCTTCCTCGGGCCCCGGATCTACGCCTTCGAAGCGGTGGCGCGGAACTTCGAGCGGCTCCGAAGGAACGTGGCGCTAAATCGCTTCGAAGCGGTGATGCCGCTCCGGCTGGCGCTTGGGGATCGCGACGGTGAGCTGACGTTCCACCTTCCAGATCCGGAGTTCAGCGGGAACGCCGTCGGCGACAACGTGCTCTCGCGGGAAGACCTCGCGACCGCGGAGACCGCCTGCGGGCACGTTGAGCGGGTCCCGCTCCGGACCCTCGACGGGTGGGCCCGGGACCAGGGCCTCGACCGCTGCGACTTCATGAAGATCGACGTCGAGGGCGCGGAGCTGAACGTGCTCCGCGGCGGGGCCAGCTTCATCGGCCGCACGCGGCCCGTGGTCCAGTGCGAGTTTAACCGCTACTGGCTCGCGCAGCAGGGCCTTGGCATCGACGACTACCTCGCGTTCTTTGCGGAGCTCGGCTACGACGCGTACGTGGACGCCGGCCACGAGTTCGTTCCCCTCGCGCCCGCAGTCCACGCCGCGAACCTCGTCGATCTCCTCTTCTATCCCCGGCGCTAGAGAACGGAGCGGAAGTAGTCGATTGTCTTCTGAAGTCCCGCCTCGAGCTGGACCGTCGGTTCCCACTTCAGCACCTCCCGGGCGAGCCGGATGTCCGGTTGCCGCTGCTTCGGATCGTCGGAGGGCAGGGGTCGGTAGGTGATCTTCGAGCGCGAACCGGTGAGCCGGAGGATGAGCTGCGCGAGATCGTTCATGGTAAACTCGTTCGGGTTACCGATGTTCACCGGACCCGTGAACTCGCGCGGCGTGTTCATCGCCCGCACCAGGCCCTCGATGAGGTCGTCGACGTACTGGAAGGAGCGCGTCTGAGTTCCGTCCCCGAAGATCGTGATCTCGTGGTTCTTCAGCGCCTGGACGATGAAGTTGCTCACAACCCGGCCGTCGTTCGGGTGCATCCGCGGGCCGTAGGTGTTAAAGATCCGGACGACCTTGATGTCGACGTTGTGCTGGCGGTGGTAATCGAAGAAGAGCGTCTCGGCGCAGCGCTTGCCTTCATCGTAGCAGCTCCGAAGGCCGATCGGATTTACTCGGCCCCAGTAGTCTTCCCGCTGGGGATGGACCTCCGGATCCCCGTACACCTCCGATGTCGACGCCTGGAGGATCCGCGCCTTCGTCCGCTTCGCGAGGCCCAACATGTTGATCGCACCGTGGACGGAGGTCTTCGTCGTCTGCACGGGGTCGAACTGGTAGTGGATCGGCGAGGCCGGGCACGCGAGGTTGTAGATCTCGTCGACCTCGACGTAGTAGGGGAACGTGACGTCGTGCCGGACGAACTCGAAGTACGGGTTACCCATGAGGTGCGCGATGTTCGCCTTCTTTCCGGTGAAGAGGTTGTCGGCGCAGACAACGTCGCAGTTCTCCCGCAGGAGCCGTTCGCAGAGGTGGGAGCCTAGGAAACCCGCGCCGCCAGTTACCAGGACTCTCTTTCTCATGATGTCGCTCACGCCTGACTCCTTCATTGGTTGTTGTTTTAGTTTAAGCAGGTGCGTAGGCCGGTCAAGGCTGGGCAAACTCGGCCCCGGCGGCACGGCAAAGAGGGTCGCGGAAAGGGCCCGATCGCGATCGTCGGCCGCGATGTCCCTTTAAGGCATAATCGGCCACTTGTCCGGCCTCTGCGCAACTGCCAAAGTTCTCGACGGCCCGGGCACCGAGCTGCTCAATCCTTTTGCACGCTTGCTTCTCCGATCGAAGGCCCCGGGCCGGCACGAGATTCTCATAACTAGGTGGATCAGTTACCTAAAGGAGCTTCTCATGAAGCGTCTCTGGCCGATCCTCCTCCTTGTCCTGACCTCGCTCGCGTTCGCGCAGGAGCGGGCCGGGATCCCGACTCGGTACATGAACGATCCGGCCGTCGACCTGATCCACCGCGGGAAGGTGCTCCTCCCCGACGAGGTCCACAAGCTGCTCGAGGACACGCGCTTCCGCTTCGACATCTCCACGCTGAACCCGGTCGAGACCTCGGACCTCTGGAAGAACACGTTCCCCGCGAAGCTCCCGGCCGACCGGAATCCGGTCCTCGACATGGACGAGGTCGCCTACCACTCGCCGGTGCTTTCGCCAACCGGCGTCTTCCGCTTTAACATCCTAAACGGGCCTGGGGGCCAGCTCTACACGATGATGCTCTCGAAGACTGTCCACTCGGTCCTCCTCGCGAAGAACCTCCTCCGGAAGATCGGCTATCAGATCCCCGACATCAAGTACCTCCCGCGCGTGATCGTGAAGTTCAAGAGCGACGCCGAAAAGAAGGGCTTCCTCTCGTACCTCGAGAACGTCGCCTTCGCCGGCGCCCCGAAGAATTGGGTCGTCGAGGAGCTCCCGGAGCACAAGCTCCTCCTCCAGGACCTGATCGTTATGGACGCGAACCACCTCGTCTATAACCTCGCCGTCGGCGTCACCGCCGAGATGATCCAGGGCCGCCGGCTCCTCGCGGCGCTCGCGGTGCCGCTGTCGATCGTGAACCTCACCGAATCGGTAAACATGTTCCGGTGGAACGCCGGCGTGCGCAGCGGAAACCAGATCACGCTCTTCCACGACCAGCTCGACCAGTTCCAGTGCACCTGGGACGACGCCCGCTGGATCACCCGCCGGATCGAGCGCCTCTCCCGCGAGGACTGGCGCGAGATCGTCGAGGGGACCTTTGTGCCGAAGCCGGTCCAGCAGATCCTCGTCGAAAAGCTCATCTCGCGCCGGAACTCGGTCACGAAGCTCTTTCGCGTCGACGCCGAGGAGTTCCCGGTCACGGCCAACGTCTCAAACGGCGTCGAACTAGTGAACGGCAAGCTCACCCAGCAGAACTGGCCCGGCTACGCGTCGCGCTTCGCCTACGGGGACCCGGATTCCCCGCTCGCGGCGTCGGAGATGCGCTCGTTCGTGAAGTCCCGGGTGATCTCGACGCTCCTCGACCTCACGGTCTCCCAGCTAAACCAGCTCCCGTACCTCGGCACCGACATCCAGGCGACGAACGAGGCGAAGTTCCAGGAGGCGATCAACGCCGCGATCGCCCGCTCGGTCCGCGACAAGGTCCCGATGGAAGTGCCGCTCAAGAGCTGGGTCTTCCCGACGGTCCGGGGCCAGCTGATTCTCGCCCGGAACATCGTCACCGGCACCTACCTGGGCACCGATAACCTCGTGCAGCTGGCCGACGTCGTCGGGGTCTCCGTTGGGGCCGGCGCTTTCGTCGGCGTCATGGGTCTTCCGACGCCGCTCACCGCCTTCGCCTCCGGCGAGGGCCAGTTCGTCCGGACCTACACGCACCTGCGGCCCGTGACCTCGATCCAGCAGTCGCTCCGCTACCCATTCAAGAACATCTTCGTGCCGCTCGTAAAATACGACTACGGAAAGAAGCTCCACGAGGCGACCACCGTTGCCCTCGACTCCGCGGCGACCGAGGACGCGAAGGCCGAGAAGATCGAGGCGGCGCTGAAGCCGTTTAAGGACGCGATGAGCGTCGGCGAGTCGATCCTCGTGACCGACGCCGTCTCCGCGAACCTCGGGGGCCGCGTCGGCGCGGGCTACGAAAAGTGGGTTACCGCTTCGCTGAGCCTGGTCTCGGGCTACAACGTCGTCTCGCGGTTCCACGTCCACCGGCGGAGCGAGCACGACTTCCAGATCTACAAGGATCTGGGCAACGGCGGCTCGTTCACCGTCGGCTTCGACCTCGATACGCTCGTCCCCGTTCTCTCCGTGTCCTTTAAGAAGGCCCGCGGCGGCGCCCGGGTCAAGTTCTACAGCCTGAACCTCCACCCGAAGAACCCCGACGTCTTGAAGAACGCGGGCCTCCTCCGCCGGGCGATCGTGAGTTCCTCGGTGAAAGACCTCGATGACGAGGAGAAGTACAAACCGTACGTCATCCGGCACAGCTTCCGCGAGGGGAACCCGCGCGCGAACCTCTTCTTCTGGCAGTGGCAGTGGGTGAACTCGGCGACCGACATCGCCGTCACGAACCCGAAGGGCGACGAGCGCTTCTTCCGCCGCCAGTACCAGGGCCTGACCAAGGGCCGCAACTACCAGCGTTACGTCAACGCCGTGATCGCCCACTGGGTCGACCTCCTCTTCGACCGCAAGGCGGGGCTCTCCGAAGGCGGCGACAACCCGGGCTATACCTACAAAGGCCGCGCCGAGACGCGCTTCCTGACGCTCGACGAAGAGGTCACCCGGAACGGCAAGAAGATCGAACCTTTCGCCAAGCTCTCGCGGATCTACAACGGCTGGAGCATCGACCGCGCCGGCGCCGAGCGGATCCTCGATTCGCTCAAGCAGCGCTACCGCCACGACTTCTTCACCGCGCCGGTCCTGAACGATACGCGGCGGATCTTTCTCTACAACGTCTCGCTCAACATCTTCTTCTACCAGAAGGGCATCGAGCACCTCCTGGCGCTTCCCGAGGCCGAGGTGAAGAAGATCTTCCGCGAGAACCAGATGCAGCCGAACCTCATGATCAACCCGGCCTCGCTCGA
>JBILTI010000291.1:0-3751 GCA_044371595.1 Bacteriovoracaceae bacterium | reverse complement strand
GTTTTTATACGCAGTACGCAACTGGCCCGGAGAAAAACCGCTGGTCATCGGTCGCGGCGATCCTCGGAGGTGCGCAGAAGTTCCTCGTGGACGAAACGGCGGTGACATTCATCGCACAAGCTAAAGAAACCTGCGGTCACAAACTACTTCTCCCGACCGAAGTCGGAGCGGATCTATTCTCGGGAAGACCTCGAAAAGCTTCTCGAAGTTGATCCCGTTAAAGACCTCGAGAAGCGGCAGAAGGATTTGATTCGAACGGCGGCGGCGGTCGCCGCCGTTCGATCGCGGCAACTTGGCCTTCCGATAAACTTCCTCGTCTCCGACGACGCCCCGAACTTCGTGGACCTCGTCCGAAATCACCAGCTGTGCTGGGTGCACGAGATCCGAAAGTATAAACTCTGCGAAGTGTTTAAGCGCGTCGAGAGCGAGACGCTGGAGAAGCTCGTTGGTGAATGGCGGGGCTTTTACGGACTCCTCCTTCGCTTTAAGGCAAGGCGTTCTCACGACCTTAGAGTCAGAATCCGCGAGGAGTTCCGAAGAATTTGCACGATCAAAACCCTGGTGAAGCCGCTGGATGATCAGCTCAAGCGCACTTGGGAAAACCGAGAGGGACTTCTTCTATTCCTTAAGTACCCGCAGCTTCCGCTGCATAACAACCAGGCCGAGCTCGACGTTCGAGAGCGCGTGATCAAGCGAAAGATCTCTCTGCAGAACCGCTCCGTCGCAGGCGTCCGGGCGTGGGACTTGATGCTGCCGCTCGCCTCGACGTGCCGGAAGTTGGAGGTAAGTTTTTGGACCTACCTCGAAGATCGGATCTCTCGAAGAGAGGCCATCCCGTACCTGGGGAAGATTGTTAACTCTTTGTAAACTAACAACTTTTTGAGCAGTTACCACAGAATCGTCCAACCTTTAAACACTCCGGATAATAAATTCACCGCCCCCGCGACGTCGCTGACTCCCCGGTAAGATCGGATCCACCATCATCGCCTCCAAGGATCCGCCATGAAGCTCCTCCTCACCGCCCTTCTCCTCTCTGCCGTCGCTCGCGCCGATGACCTGCGCTTCCTCCGCGCCGACCGCGACGCCCTCCAGGCGCGGGTGGACCTGATCCAGGAGGCCCGGGGCGAGCTCCTCGTCGAGTACTTCTCCGTCTGGAACGACGACCAGTCGATCGGCGGCATGAGTCTCCTGGTGGACGCCGCCCGCCGCGGAGTCAAGGTCAAGGTCATCGTCGACGCCCTCTCGACCACCGTCCCGAAGCGGACCTTCGCCGCTCTCCTGGCCCTCGGCGGCGAGAACCTCGAAATCAAGGTCTATAACCCCCTCTCCGTGAACCTCCTCCGCGCGACCCACCGGAACCACGCGAAGATGCTGATCGCCGACGGCGAAAAGATCATCACCGGCGGCCGGAACGTGGGTGACAAGTACTTCGGGATCAACCGGAAGCGGAACTTCACGGACCTCGACGTCATCGCCCGCGGAAGCGTCGTGGCCCGGGCGCGGGAAAACTTCCTCACCGTCTGGGGCGCGCCGGTCGTTAAGAAAGTCAAGCTCGGCGCCTACTACCCGAACCGCCTCGCCGCCCCGTGTCCCATCCCGGGCCCCGAGCAGACCGACGACTGTGCCGAGCTCAAGGCGCGGACGACGGCGGAGCTCGCGGCGGAGAAGGAGCGGATCCTCGACATTCTCCATGAGATCAAGACGGTCCAGGACGATGACATCGTGATCTCCAACTCGTTCACCGACTGGTTCGGCCAGGCGTTCACCATCGCCGACGTCCGGTTCCAGTCTCATGAGCCGGAGACGCTCGTCTCGAAGGAAACCGCGACGCTGAACCGCGACCTCCTCGCCGCCATCGCCGGGGCGAAGCGCGACGTCAACATCGTCTCTCCCTACCTCATCCCGACGCCGGCGCTGATGAAGATCTTCGCCGACCTCGACGCGAAGGGGGTCCGGGTACCGATCATCACGAACTCGCTCAACTCCACCGACAACCTCCTCGCTCAGGCCGGCTACCGCGACGTGAAGCGCGCGCTGATCGAGCTCGGCGTCGAGCTCTACGAGTTCAACGGGCCGGACACGATCCACGCCAAGACCGCGGTGATCGACGACCGGCTGGTGCTGATCGGAACCTACAACATCGACCCGCGATCGGCCTTCATCAACCGCGAGATCGGCGTGATCGCCGACGACGTCGAAAACACGGGCCTCGCCCGCGAACTCGCGAAGATCATCGACGGATTCCGCGCGACGTCGACCCTCGTCGGCAAGGACAAGGCGGTCGTCGTGGCCGAAGACCCGTCGCAGATTCCGCTCACGAAGCGGGCGCTGCTCCGGACGATCGACCTGGTCCTTCCGCTCATCCGGAACCAGCTCTGATTTCTAGTCGCCCAAGCGATCGGACTGATGATATAAATCCAAGCCTATGGGGATCAAGATCATCTGTAAGAATCAGCGCGCGGGGTACGACTACTTTCTAGAAGAAAAGTACGAATGCGGCGTGGCACTCTTGGGTACAGAAGTAAAATCTCTGCGGCTTGGAAAGGGAATCATAAACGAAGCTTTTGTCACCGTGGACTCGGCCGGAGAAGTCTGGCTCCAGAACGCCACCATCCCGCACTACGAGTTCGGGAATATCAATAATCATCCCGAGACCCGGAAGCGTAAGCTATTGTTAAAGCGAGAGCAAATTCACCAGATCGAGAAGAAGATGGCGAGCAAGGGTTATACCGTTATCCCGCTCGCCCTCTACTTTAAAGATTCTCTCGTTAAGTGTGAAATTGCACTGGCCAAAGGGAAAAAACTCTTTGATAAGCGCGACACTGCTGCTAGAAAGGATGTGGAGCGCAAACTACGACAAGGGCAATTTGATTGATGGGTCCTCATTTTGAGAATATCCGGAACATTTATCCTTTGAACCAGAGCAAGACGTTCTCCCACGAAGAGGCCCTCGAGCTCGTTCCGCTCCTCATGCACATCTCGGGGAAAACCAAGCGGGAACTCAACGTCTTGAATTCCCAACTCACTTTCTTCAAGTCAAATTCCGACAAGGGCCAGGCGATCCAGGAAAAGATCAACCACTGCCTCCAGGGATGGTCGGACAAGGTCCGGCGCCTAGGCGCGATCCCGGTATCTTTATGTAAGGTCAGGATTCCTGGAGAAGAAGGCCACTATCTCTGGGAGTACCCCGAGAATCGCCTCTTCATGCACTAGCCAGCTCCCGGATTCCCTCGACGATCACCTTGAGCGCGATCAACACCAGGAGAAGGTTCACGGCCTTGTTGAACCGCTCGTCGGAGAGCTTCCGTCCGAGCGGGATCGAAAGCCCCACCCCGACGAGGGTCGCGAGGATCAAGAGTCCGATGTGACCCTTGAGCTCAAGGAAGTCGACGCCCGCCGCTCCGCCGAAGGCGAGGATCTTGGAGAACTGGAGCGCCATCTGGCCCGCGCTCTTCGTCGACAAGATCCCGTCGCGGGGAAGCTTCAGGCGGTTGAAGAACGGAACGACCGCGGGCCCCACGGCGCCCACGAACACGCCGAGGAACCCCGACAGGGCACCAATGAGCGCGAAGGTCTTGAGCTCCGGCTCCCCCTCGGGCCGGAGCTTCCAGGGGACGACGCTCGCCAGGATAAAGACGCCGACGAGGAGCTTCAGGGCGCTCGGGTTCAGGAGGTCGAAGATGAGGGCCGCGACCCAGGCCGCGGGGAGCATCAGGGCGGCGTAGGCCGCGACGACGTTCCAGCGCACCGA
>JBILTI010000290.1:0-3759 GCA_044371595.1 Bacteriovoracaceae bacterium | reverse complement strand
GAAGAGGGCGGGGAGGAGGAGGCTATTCCAGGCCATACATCGTCCAGAGTTTCAGCGGATGGCCCCGTTGGTAGCTTTTCACCGCCGAGAAGACCGTGCTCCAGCTGAGGAGCCGGGGCGCCTGGAGCGCGTCGGCGGCGGTGCGCGTGGCGAACACCACCTTGTCCTTATCCCGGAGCATTCCGTTGAGGACGAACGGCAGGGCGGTGCATTGGTTCAGGGCGTGGGTCTTGAAGAATGACGGTAGGAGGTCCTCGGCGCAGCCGACGCCGTGGACGAGGCCCCCCTTCGTCTTCTTGAAGAACGCGGCCAGCCCGTTGAGCGTGTTCAGGAGCTTGCCGGTCTTCTTGAAGTCCCGGGTCAGGAGGTAGTGCTGGGAGAAGCGCTCGTCCGCCACGCTCAGCGGGAAGTACGGGAGCGCCGCCCGGCCCTTGAGCTTCACGACTTCGTTGATCGGGCGGTCGTTGTAGATGATCTTGTGCTTGCACTGGGAGACGAAGCACTGGTCGCGCTCGAAGACGATGTAGCAGCCGGTCTTGAAGTTCAGGAGGAGCGGGTTGTACGCCGCCGCGTCGATCATCTCGCAGGTCACCGACGCGTCGGCGCCGCGGGTCCGCTTCAGGATCTCGGCGACCACGCTCGCGTAGGCCGCGGGCTCCCCGGGGACCGCGCCGAAGAAGGTCTTGAAGCAGACCTCGCGCTCGTTCATCCGGTCGTCGTAGCAGGCCTCGAGCTTCCAGTTCTCGTCGTTGTCGAAGCCCTTGTTAAACGCGTAGGTCAGCTGCGCCGAGGTCGCCGAGCAGAGGGTCTGGTGCGCGGGCCCCGGGCCCGGGGAAAAGTGCGAAACGATCCGGCCTAGGTTCGTGACGATGAGCTGATCCGAGTTTCCCGGGCAGTCCTTCAGGTTCGCCTTCAGCGACGAGAAGTTCAGGGCCGTGGACAGCTGGTCGCAGTCCGGCTGGGGCCGGAGCCCCGCGTTCGTGCCGGCGGGGTAGAGGCAAAGGTCCTTTTCTTTCTTTAGCCGGGCCAGGCACTGGTTGTACTCGGCGGCGCTCAGGTTCGCGGTTCCGGCGGCACGCGCGCAGACGTCATCGACGTAGCGCTTGTCTTCGTAGCCGGCCGCGACCTTGGTCCAGAACGAGACGTTCAGGAACTCTTCGCAGAAGGCGTCCTCGTCGTCGAGGTTACCGCAGAGGTTCTCGACGTAGTCTCGCTGGACGAGGGTCATCTTGTCCTCGAGGATCTTCGCCACCGCCCGCCGGTTCGCGAGGTCCTTCGGGTTCCCCCCGCCGGCCCGGGCCTCTTCGATGTACTCGTGGATCTGGCACAGGAACGGCGTCTGCGGGTTGTTCACCCAGGCGACGTGGACGTTGCGGCACTGCTCGCGGCCCGTCGGGATGTCGAAGTCGACGCCGGCGAGCGTCTGCGAAAGCGTCTTCACCTGGAACGCGGCGATGTTCTTGGCCGTCTCCGGGCACTGCTGGTTCACTACCTTCGCGAGGAAGTCCTGCGTGCTCACGACGGCCGCCTGGCGGACGTCCTTTTCCACGTAGGTCACGAGGACGTTCCGGATCTTGCCGTCGGCGCTCCGGAGGAGGTCCGTGAGGATGCTCTCGTAGAACCGGCAGCGGTCCGTCGCCGCGACCCGGAGGTAGCCCGGGTCCGAGTGGAGGATGATCGAGTTCAGGAAGTCCGGATCGAGGTCCAGGTCCGAGACGAGGTTCGCTCCGCCGAAGAGCCGGCCCGCCTCGGCGAGGCTCCGCGTCCGCTTCTCGACCTTCTCCCGGTCGACGGCGATGAGCTTTTCGAACGTCTGGATGATCCCCGGGTAGTCGACCTTCGGGGGGGTGGCGAGCGGCGTTTCTTGGGCGGAAAGGGAAGGGCACAGTCCCGCGAGGACTGCGCCCAGAAGAAATCTAGAGAACGGATTTAGCGAGAATCGAGGCAACGTCTTCAACCTGCAGGTTCTCCGTGGTGGCGACATGTCCCTTAGAGGAGTTGAAGTTAATCATACAATAAGAACACGATGTGGCAAGTTTCGGGGCCCCGGTCTCGCCGATCTGCTCGAGGCGGTTCTCCGCGAGATGTTTCCCCTCGGGGAGCTCGTACCACATGTTTCCGCCGCCCATGCCGCAGCAGAGGGCCTTGTCCTTCGCCTTGTGCATCTCCGTGAGCTTCACGCCGGGGATCGCCTTGAGGATGTCCCGTGGAGCGTCGTATTCGCCGTGGTGGCGGCCCAGGTAGCACGGGTCGTGGAACGTGAGCTCGCCGGCGATGTCCCTCAACGCCTTGAGCTTACCTGAGCGGAGGAGTTCGGCGAGGAGCTCGGTGTGGTGGATGGTCTCGAAGACCCCGTCGTCGAACTTCGCGTACTCCTTCCCGATCGTGTGGAGGCAGTGCGGGCAGTGGGTCACGACCTTGTCGAACTTGTACTGGCGCATGTTCGCGATGTTCTCGATAGCGATCTCGTAGAACGAGTACTCGTCGCCGAAGCGGCGGACCGGATCGCCGTTGCACTTCTCGGTCTTGCCCATGACGGCGAACGAGACGCCGGCCTTCTTCAGGAGGTTGATGGTATCCTTCACGACCTTCTGGTTCGAGCCGTCGTAGGAGCCAGCGCAGCCGACGTAGTAGAGGTAGTCGACCTTCTTCCCGGCCTCGATCACCGGGACCTCGAGGCCCTGGGCCCAGTTGAACCGGTCGTCCTGGGAGATCCCCCACGGGTTTCCGTTCTTCTTCACCTTGTTGACGGCGTCGGCCGCGGCCGGCGGGAGGTCGCCGAGGGTCAGGGCCTTGTAGCGCTTGAGGTCCATGATCACCTGGACGTGCTCGATGCCGGCCGGGCACTCTTCCATGCAGGCGCCGCAGGTGGTGCAGGCGTCGAGCTCGTTCGAGGCGTAGATCGGGTTGTCGCCCCAGAGCTCGGTGTCGTTGTTGTTCGCCGGCGTGGCCTCCACGCGGTAGTTCATCACGTCGCGCATCTTGGTGATGATGAGCTTCGGGTCGAGGGGCTTGTCCGCGAGGTTCGCCGGGCAGACCTGGGTACAGCGGCCGCATTCGACGCAGGCGAGTGTGTCGAGCCGCTGCTTCATCGTGAGCTCGGAGGTCTTCCCGAGGCCGAACGTCTCGGCGGACTCGTTGTTGAAGTTCATCGGATTCAGGACCGCGCCCCGGCGCGGGGGGGTCAGGAGCGCGTTGAGCGGGATCACGAGGATGTGGAAGAACTTCGAGTGCGTGAGCGACGCCACGAATGCCATCGTGTTCAGCATGTGGAGGAGCCAGAGCGTCTTGTAGGTTCCGGCGAGGAACTCCTGCGAGAAGCCGCCGGCGCCGACGATCGCCGCGAGGCTGTAGCCGATCGGCGACCAGAAGCGCTCCCCCGCGGGCATGTTCGTAACGTAGATCCGGATCGCCTCGAGGATGTAGCCGATCACCACGAGGGCGATCAGCATCGCGTACATGAACTTCTCCTGGTTTGGCCGCGTGGCCGAGAGGTACTGCTTCTTTACGACGTAGCGGCGGTAGTAGGCGAGGCCGATCCCGAGGAGGACGAAGAGGCCCCCGACGTCGGCGAGGAAGGAGACAACCTTGTAGGTCGTTCCCTGGAACACCTTAAACGGCGTGTCGGCGTGGATCGCGACGAGCTCGGTAGCGATGAAGAGCGTCAGGAAGCCCCAGAAGATCATCGTGTGGTATACGTTCACGAAGCCGTCCCGCGGCACCTTCCCCTGAAAGAAGATCGTCGTGAGGACGCTCGTC
>JBILTI010000289.1:0-3762 GCA_044371595.1 Bacteriovoracaceae bacterium | reverse complement strand
CTCGGCCAGCGTCCCCTGGATCTTCTCTTTGTCGAAGAGGATCGGAAGCCGCGGCAGCTCGTCCGGGACGTACGGGGTCATACAAAGAAAGTGGCCGGGCCGGACCGGAACCGGGAACTCCGCGAACTTCGGGTCGTTCATCGCGAGCGTCATCTGCCGGGCCCGGTCCGGGCGGTAGTTGAAGAAGAAGACCGCGTCTCCGGGACGGATCGCGCCGTCGTCCGCGAAGAGCACCGGCGTGACGAACTCGTCGAAGAGGCCTTTCTTGTATTCCTCGAGGATGTAGTCCTGCGGCTTCTGCGTCGTCTTCGCGCCCTGGCCGATCATCGTCTTATAGTGGTGCTCGATCTTCGGCCACCGCCGGTCCCGGTCCATTCCGATCGACCGGCCGCCCATCGAGGCGAACTTGAAGCCGGGGCACTCGAGGATCTCCTTAACGTACTGGACGCCGCGGTCCTTCGCCGTATCCCGCCCGTCGGTGAAGGCGTGCAGGAAGAGCTGGAGGTCGGGGTGCTCGCGGAGGATCTTGATGATCTCTTTCAGGTGATTGATGTGCGCGTGTACCCCGCCGTCGGAGAGTAGGCCCATGAGGTGGATCCGCTTCGTCCCGGCCCGGGCCCGCTCCACGAGTTCCTTCAGCTTCGGAAGGTTGCGCAGGGCGTTCATCTGGATGCATTCGTTGATCCGGACGAGATCCTGTCGTACGGGTTTTCCGGCGCCGAGGTTAAGGTGTCCCACTTCCGAGTTCCCCGCGACTCCCTTCGGCAACCCCACGGCCTCGCCGCCGGGCTGGATCGTGGTGAGCGGGTAGTGGGCGAAGATCTCGTCGAGGATCGGTTTCCGGGCCGCCTTGATGGCGTTCTTGTGATCGTTCTGGCTCATCCCGAAGCCGTCCATCACGACGAGGAGGACGCGCGGGCTGAGGTTCTGGATCGTCTGCATGAGTTCCCCTAGTTATGGTAAGGGTGTCCCGATCGGATGGTCTGGGCACGGTAGAGTTGTTCTACCAGTACTATTCTGGCCAACTTATGGGGGAAAGTCAGCTCGGAAAGGGAGATCCGCTCCTGGCAAGATTTCAGGACTTCTTCAGAGAAGCCCTCTGCGCCGGCGATCAGAAAGATGATTTTTGCGGGGCGCTCAAGGAGGTTTTTGGTCCACTCCGCGAAGGCCACGGAGGTGTGGCGTTTGCCCCACTCGGTCATGGCGATGAGGTGAGTTGCTCCGCCCTGTGAAAGGTCCCGGACCTTCCGGAGGATTGCCTCGCCTTCGGCGTCTTTGTTCTCGGCCGAGGCCTTAAGTTCGTGGATCTGGAGTTCGGGGGAGGAGATTCGCTTCAGGTAGTCGGATTCGACGGCTTCGAGGTTGGGATCTTTCAGTTTCCCCACCACGATCAGATGGAAGGCACGGGCCACCTAGAAATAACCCTTAAGGTCAGACTTTTCGGTCGAGACCTGTGCCGGCTTGGAGAAGTAGAAGTCCTCGGGGATCTTGACCTGTGGATTCTTCGCGTAAACCAGGTCAAGGTCGTAAACGTCGCGCGCGGGCCCGTTAAAGACGTGGACCATGATGTCACCGGTATCGAGGAGGATCCAGTCGGCGCCCTCGTAGCCTTCGTAGGAAACGATGTTCGCGCCCTGCTGCTTCAGGTTAGAGGAAATCTCGTCCACCATGGCCCGGGCCTGGGTGGCGTTCTGCGCCGTCGCGATCACCGAGTAATCGACGAGGGCAGATGATTTTCGCATGTCGAAGATCTTCAGGTTGTCACCCTTAAAGTTTGCCAGGATCCAGGCGGACGCCATCGCGTGGTTCAGCGGAAATTCAAACGAAGCGTTGGTGATGACCTTCTCCACTTCGTTTTGAACGTATTCATTTGCCATGTTTAGCCTCTTTCTCTTCTGACTGGATAATTTCTTTGGTTCTTAACATAAGTTGCTTGAGGAGATCAATGTTGCGGCCGGAAACTCCGGAGATCGGAAGGACCTTCCGGTCCAGCTGCTCTTCCATGCTGGTGCGGAACTTTTCGATCTCCTCTTCTGTCATGGCGTCGATCTTGGTCAGGCAGACGATTTCTTTCTTGTTCAGGAGCTCGGGGTTAAACTTCTCGAGCTCCTGGCGGACCGTCATGTAGGCCTCGATCGCTTCGTACTCCTCGAGGAACATGGAGCAGTCGATGAGGTGGACGAGGGCCGACGTCCGCTCGATGTGCTTTAGGAACTTGATCCCGAGGCCCTTGCCCTCGGCCGCGCCCTCGATGAGGCCCGGGATGTCGGTGACGACGATCGTCTTGTCGCCGAGCTCGACGACGCCGAGGTTCGGCTCGAGCGTCGTGAACGGGTAGTCGGCGATCTTCGGCCTCGCCGCGCTGATCGCGCTGATGAGCGTCGATTTACCCGCGTTCGGAAGGCCAATGAGGGCGATGTCCGCGAGGAGCTTGAGTTCGAGGTGAACGGGGATCGCGGTTCCCGGCTCGCCATTCTGCGCGAACCGGGGAGTCTGGTGCGTCGAGGACTTGAAGTGGGCGTTACCGAAGCCGCCGCGCCCGCCCTTGGCCGCTTCGTAGAGCTGGCCGTGTTCGGTGATGTCGCAGAGGAGCTGGCCCGATTCCTTGTGGTAGATCAGTGTTCCGACGGGAACCCGGAGGAAAAGGTCGTTACCGTTCGCCCCGGTCATGTTCGAGCCGGCGCCGTTTTCGCCGGCGTCCGCGCGGAACGTCTTCAGGCCCCGGAAGTGGAGGAGCGTGTTGAGGCCCTCGTCACCCTGGAAGTAAATGTTGCCGCCGTGCCCTCCGTCGCCGCCGTCGGGGCCTCCGAGGGGGACGTACTTCTCCCGGCGATAGCCGACGAAGCCCTTCCCGCCGTCACCGGAGATCACTTCGATATCTACTTCATCAATAAACTTCATAACCAACTTCTGGGGCGGAGAATAAAAAAGGGAGCATTTCTGCTCCCTCTTTATGCTATTAATCTTTAAAGATCAATTAAGCCGGAATAATAGAAACGATTTTTGTCGTCTTGTTATAGAAGCCGAACTTAACCTTGCCGGGAACCATCGCGTAGATGGTGAAATCGCGGCCCATTTTTACGCCTGGACCTGGGTGGAACTTAGTTCCCTTCTGACGAACGATGATCATGCCGGTAGCGACGACCTCGCCACCGAATTTCTTTACACCACGCATTTTTGGGTTCGAGTCACGGCCGTTTGATGTACTACCACCCGATTTCTTATGTGCCATATCTGCAATCTCCTAATTTGAAATTAAAATTACTTCTTCGCCTTCGCTTCGGCTTTAGCTACGCCGCCCTGGCCATCGCTAATCTCCGTGATGAGGAGACCGGTGAAGCACTGGCGGTGACCGTTCTTCTTGCGGTACGCACCCGGCTTCCGCTTGAGGACTAGGATCTTGCGCGTGCGGCCCTGCTTGACAACCTTCGCGGTGACCGTCGCACCACCGACGACCGGAGCGCCGACGATCGTCTTTGCGCCACCGACGAGGAGGACTTTATCGAATGTGACCGTCGCGCCGACTTCGGCTTCGATTCTCTCAACGTCGATCAGATCACCAGCGGAAAGCTTGTACTGGTGGCCTTTGATTTCAACAACCGTATACATGAAAACTCCTTAAGAGATACCACCTGTCGGGGAGGACGAACGTCCTGCTTTGGCCCTAGGTGAGTTAAAGTATCTTAGGGTTTTAAGTGTTAGGGACATTTTTGTCAAGCGTTGCGCGGCGTTTCCCAGGAATCACTTTAGAAAGATCTCCCG
>JBILTI010000288.1:0-3775 GCA_044371595.1 Bacteriovoracaceae bacterium | reverse complement strand
AGCTTCCGCTTCCGTGGACGAACACGATCCACGCCCTCGGGTGCGCGAGTGCGGAGAGGTGGCCCTGGAGAGAACCGTCGGCGAGGGGGACCTTGATTTCACGTTCCATGCGAACTCCTTGGCGCTTCCGTGGTAGTTTGTACTTAACGCGATGTGCGCCGGGATGACGGAGATCACCTCCCGCCTTAATAGGAACTAAAATCTCGTCGACACCACCGGAGTGATGCGAATGAGCGATCCGCCGGACCACCCTTTGCCATCGGCGGTCCGAAGGACTACGATTTACCGGAACATGAAGACGTCGGGTAAGGTGACTGTGAAGAAGCGAATCTCGTTCGAGAAACTCCGAGACACGAAGCGAAGCACCTCCGGTCTTAGCGGGGCCGAGGCCGCCGCGCAGCTCGCGCGCTACGGCACGAACGCGATCGTCGAATCCGAAGAGAATCACTGGTTCACTCTTTTATCGGAAACGGCGAAGGACCCGATGATCTGGTTCCTCGTCGGCATCGCCGCCGTGTTCTTCCTCGTCGGTGATCGGCGGGAGGCGACGATCCTCCTCCTCGCGACGATACCGCTCCTCTTCATGGACGCGTTCCTCCACTGGCGGACGCGGGCCTCGACGGCCGCACTCCGGGGACAGCTCGCGGCCGAGGCACTGGTTCTGCGCGACGGAGAGCGCCGGCGAATCGGCTCCCACGAGATCGTTCCGGGAGACCTCGTGGTCCTGAGCGCCGAAGATCAGTTCCTTCCGGCCGACGGTTACTGGGAAGTCGCCGATGCGCTCCTCGTCGATGAGTCGGTGCTCACGGGCGAGGCGTTTCCGATTGCGAAGTATGCGCTCCGCATAGAAACACTGCCGTCGACGACGGGGGACGCCGTCGCCGAGGAGCAAAACCTCGGCTTCGCGGGCACTCGGGTCCTGACGGGGAGCGGGCTCCTCCGGGTCATCCTCACCGGTAAGGAAACTTCTTACGGGGAAATCGTCCGATCGGTGGCGGCCGTTACCCACGAGCGGACGGTCCTCCAGATCGCGATCACGAAGTTGACGAAGGCGCTGGTCTACGTCGCCGCGGTCCTCTGTCTGATCCTCGCCGTGGTCCGCTTTTGGCAAGGGTTCGGATGGCTGGACGCCCTCCTCAGCGCGGCGACCCTGGCCGTCGCCGCGATTCCCGAAGAGTTTCCGGTGGTCTTCACGTTCTTCCTCGGGGTCGGCGTTTACCGTCTGGCCAAGCGACATGCGTTGGTTCGACGGGCGGTTTCCGTCGAGAACATCGGCCGGGTCACGCGGATCTGCACAGACAAGACGGGAACGATTACCGTCGGCGAACTCAAACTGACCCATCTCGACGCCGCGGCCTTGGGTCACGCGGAGGAGCTCCTGGCCTACGCCGGAGCGGCCTCGAACCCCGAGGGCACCGACCCCGTGGACCTGGCGATCCGCGCTGCCGCGGTAGAGCGGAACGTCACGCTTCCGCGCCGGGAATCGGCGCTCCCGTTCACCGAAGATCGCAAGCGGGAGACGGCGTTCTTCGCCGACCGAGGCCGCGCGGTCTGTGCGATGAAGGGATCGCCGGAGACGATCATCTCGCGGTCCTCGCTCGCGGACGATGACCGGCGCAAATGGCTCGCGCGGACGGAGACCTGGGCGCGCGAGGGCCACAAGGTGCTGGCCGTCGGTTTCCGCGAACTCACGGAAGCCGAACTTCGGGCGCGCGCGGAGCCCGCTTCCGGGCTTCACTTCGCAGGTCTCCTGGCGTTCGAGGACCCGGCCCGGCCCGAGGTCCGCCCCGCGGTCGCGTACTGTGACCGGAGCGGCATCCGTGTCCTGATGCTCACCGGCGACCATCCGCAGACGGCCGCGGCGATCGCAAAGGACGTGGGCCTAGGTCAAGGTCGCCCCGTCGTCGTTTCCGCGGAGGCCACGCCGGAGGCGTTCGCGGCGACGGCGGAAGCGTCGGCGCTCGCGGACTTCCTCCGGAATGTGCACGTCGTCGCCCGTTGCACGCCGATGCAAAAGCTCCGGATCGTAGAGGCCCTGCGGGCCACCGGCGACCTCGTCGCGGTGACCGGGGACGGAGTGAACGACGTCCCCGCGCTGAAGGCCGCGGACATCGGCGTCGCGATGGGGATCCGGGGCTCGCGGAGCGCGAAGGAAGTCGCCGCCATCATCCTCAGCAACGACAACTTCAGTACGATCGTGGCCGCGATCCAGGAGGGCCGCCAGCTCTTCGCGAACCTCCGCCGAAGCTTCGAGTATCTCCTCCTGCTTCACATCCCCTTCGTCGTCTCCGCCGCGGTCGTTCCCCTCCTCGGCCATCCGCTGCTCTACCTCCCGGCGCACGTCGTCTGGCTGGAGCTCCTGATCCATCCGACGGCGTTGTTAGCGTTTCAGGGGACCGCGGAGGCGGACTCGGGGGCCGGCCCCGAGCGCCGGACCTCATTTTTCGACGCCCGCGACGCCGCGCACGTCCTCGTCGTCGGGGCCGCCGTGACCGCGGCGCTCGTCGGTACGTACGTCGCGGACGCGGACCCAGACCGCGCGCGCGCGAAGGCCATGGCGCTTCTGAGCTTCTGGAGCGCCGCGCTCGCCGTGTACCTAACGGGCGGACGGCCCTGGGCCGCGATCGCCATCGCCGCGGCGTCGGTAACTACCACCTTCGTCCTCGTCGAAGCACCCTGGGCGGCGGAACCGCTCCATCTGGGACGGCTCGACCTCGGTGACTGGGCGGCGGTCTGCGGGGTCATCCTCGGCGCCGTTACGTTGCTATCGGTCCTCCGAGCCTCCCGTCTACGAGCAGAATCACGCGCGACGCGCGGGCGGAATATCCCGGGTCATGGGTAACGAGGCAGATCGTCGTCCCCGTCGAGCGATTCGCCTCTTCCAAAAGGTCCATGACGATCCTCCCGTTAACCGTATCGAGGTTGCCGGTCGGCTCATCCGCGAAGATATACTTCGGTCTCATGATGAGGGCCCGCGCGATCGCGACCCGTTGCTGTTCGCCGCCGGACAGCTGTCCCGGGAGTCGCTCGAGCCGGCCGGCCAATCCAAGACGGAAGAGCACTTCGATCGCCTCCTCCCGCTTCTCCTTAACGAGTCCCAGGTTCCGCGCCGGGAGCAGGATGTTTTCGAGGACGGTGAGCTCGGGAAGGAGATAATGAAACTGGAAGATAAAACCTACCCGCTCGTTCCGAAACGCGTGAATCTTCTGCGAGGTTTCGGCGTAGACATCCACGCCGTCGATTTTCACGGAACCGGAGGTCGGCTTATCGAGCGAGGATAGGATGTAGAGAAGCGTGCTCTTCCCGGACCCCGAACGGCCGGAAATCGAAACGAATTCGCCGTCGTGTATCGTAAGACTGATTCCGTGGAGCACGCGCTGCGGAGGATCGCCGAATTCCTTGATGATGTTATCTGCCACGATCATTCAGTCCGCCCGGATGATTTCCATCGGCGACATCTTTCCCGCCGCGCGCGCCGGAATCCACGACGCCACGAGCGAGGCGACCATCGCCGCGGAGAAGGCGACGAGGTAGATCTCCGGGTCATAGCTGATGAGAAGATGGTTCTGCCCGCCGATTTCGATGCTCAGAGGAATGCTCTCGGCGTAGAGGCAGACGATGAAACCGAGCACGAGTCCCGCGCCCCCCCCCGCGGCGCCGAGGAGAAGCCCCTGGTATATGACGAGTGACCGGATCTTCTCCGGCCCGTATCCGATCGCCCGCAGGATCGCGATCTCCTTTCTCTTCTGGTTGATCATGATCGTAAGGACGTTAT
>JBILTI010000287.1:0-3781 GCA_044371595.1 Bacteriovoracaceae bacterium | reverse complement strand
CGATCGCGTCGAGGAGGTCCTTGTACCCAGGGACCGGCGTGTAATAGGAGAAGTTCCGGTCGATCGCGTCCTTCGCCGCGACCTTCACGAAGTCCGGCGTGGGAAAGTCCGGCTCGCCGAGGCTCAAGTTGATGACGTTGACTCCCTTCTCCTTGAGCTCGTTTCCAAGACGGGCCATGGCGAGGGTTTCGGACTCGGCTAGCTTCTGCACTCGATGCGAAAGAAAAATCATGTTGTGGATCCCCGCCGAGGTTGGTTGGTGTCGGCCTCCCAAGGATACCAGATCGATTCGGCTTTGTGGATGACTAATCCGGGCCGGAAGAAAATCGCGGTTACCGGATCGTCACCTGGATCGGACAGTGGTCGGAGACGGCCTCGTAGCTCCGGCCGAGCTCCGCCGGCATGGCCGGGGCGCAGGCGAGCCGGGCGCAGTGGGCGCCGACCTTAACGAATTCTATGGCCGCCGCCGTCGCCGCCGGAACCACGATGTGGTCCAGGATCGACGACTGGTGCTCGTCGCCGCCGGCGATCCCCGACCAGTAGCTCGTGCAGCCGAGCTCCTCGGAGGTCGTCCGCAGGCGGGCGCGGTCGAGGAACTCCTCGAACTTCGCGAAGTCTTCGTCTTTTATATTGTAGCCGGTGGTGTTGAAGTCGCCGAGGAGGATCAGGTTCGCCGCGGCGTGCGCCTCGGCGACGCCGGTGAGCTGGCGGTACTGCTGCCACCGCTGGGCCATAGCGCGGGGACTTCCGCCGGCCTTGAGGTGAAGCGCGCCGAACGTGTAGGCCTGGCCGCTCGCACGGTGCCGAAGCGTCACGAGGAAGAGGGGCCGCAGCGACCCGCAGCGGTCCGTGCTTCCCGAAAGGCTCAGGTCTTCGACGTGTTTCACGTAGTCGAACGACGCCCGCCGGTAGACGACGGCGAGGTGCTGGCGGCCGAAGCCGCCGCAGGTCGAGACCTGGTACGCGTAGCCGGGAAGGTTCCGCTTCACCAGCGCGTCGAAGGCGGCGACGTTCCCCACCTCGGAAAACGCCATCACGTCGCTTCGAAACTCCTTAACTATCTTGCCCAGCTCGACGAGGTCCGTGGGGCCCGCCTCAGGATCGCGGTCGAAGTTCCGGATGTTGTACGTCGAGACGCTCCACTTGGCCCAGGTCGCGGTGCTCAAGAGGAAAAGGAGAACGGCAAACTTCATACCCACATCCATGTTTAAGAGTTTCTTGCCCTTAAATTGAACTGTGCCGGCCCTTCGAATGGCAAACATTATTTCTGTTAATCTTTACGGACCGCGGAATTCTGACCGCCGCTTACAGCGACGTCACCGCGGCCTTGATTTTTTCGATGAGCAGGTTTCGTTCCTCCGCCGGCACCCGCGCCTCGTCGAATAGGTGCATCTGGAGCCACGGCGGATTGGTGAAGTTCGGGTCCTCCGCGTAGCGCGGAAAGAAGTGCCAGTGGATGTGCGCCACGACGTTCCCGAGGCTGCAGAGGTTCATCTTCTTCGGCGCGAAGACGGCCTCGATCAGTGCGTGCGCGTGCATCATCTCGTGGAAGAGCGCCGCGCGCGTGCTCTCTGGCACGTCGGTCATTTCCTTGTAGTGCGTCTTCGTCACGAGGACGCAGTAGCCGCGGTAGAACTGGTGCTCGCCGAGGTAGAGGTAGCTGTGCGGGTACTCGTGGATGAGGTACGGGTAGGCGCCGGTGGCCGTCGCGGAGATCCGGTCGCAGAGGGGGCAGGTCATCGTTCGCTCCTAGTAGATGAGTTTCGCGTGCATCCAGCCGGTGAGGCTCCGCCGCTCCCGGAGCGCGGGCCGGACCTCGTGCGGAAACTCGGCGCTCAGGAAGCAGACGAAGGTCCCCGGCCGCGGCGCGATCCGGGCGAGCTCGCGGTTCGCCGGATCGTAGAGCACGAGCTCGCCGCCGAGGTCGGGGTCCCAGCTTCGGTTAAGGTAAAAGACAAAGGAAAGCCGCCGGGAGGAGTCGGCGTCGAAGCAGTCGAGGTGCTTTCCGTAGCCGGCTCCCGGCGGATAACATGCGAGGTGGCACTCGTACTGCTTGAGCCCGAGGTAGAAGCACTCGTTCACGCGGCCGCGGAGTTCGTCGAGGAACGCGGTCACCGGCGCGAAGGCCGGCACCGGGGCGAGCGGATCGAGCCAGTACGTGAGGTCGCCGCGGATCGCCTCCACCCGCCGGCGGTTATCGCGCGGACCCACCTTCGCCGGGACGAACTCGCCCCGGTGGGCGTCCACGAACGCGTTCAGCGCCGCGAGCGTGTCAGGTGGAAGGAAGTCCGGGACGACGGCGTATCCCGCCCGTTCGAGGTCCCGGAGAATCTGGTCGATCATGCTTCGTCTCCCGCGGGTTCGAACCGGAGGTTTTCGAGCTTCCGCCGGAGCACCGTTCCCAGCATCAGCGCCACCACGGCGAGCGACGTCGCAAGGCCAACCCAGAAGCCCTGGGCCTCGAGGCCCGCGTAGAACCCGAGATAGTAGCCGAACGGGATTCCGATGAGCCAGTAGCCGACGAAGATCGAGATCGAGGCGGCGCGGGTGATCGCGAGGCCCCGGAGGATCCCGGCGATCGTCACCTGGGCGCCGTCGAAAAGCTGGAAGCATGCGACCCAGAAGAGGAGCTTCTTTGCCCAGTCGAGCACGAGCGCGTCGTCGGTGTAGAGGGCCATGATCGCGTGTGGGAAGAGGTAGAAGACGGTCCCCATCGCGAGCGTGAAGACGGAGGACGCGAAGAGGCTCACCTGCGCGAAGCGGACTATCGCCGCGCGGTTCCGTTCGCCGTAAGCGTGGCCCACCTTCACGCCGACCGCGGCGCTGACCGAGAGCGGGATCATGAAGGCCAGGGAGCCGATGTTGAGCGCGAGGTTGTTCGCCGCGACCTGCACCTCGGCGAAGCGCCCCACGAATAGCGTCACCGAGCAGAAGGCGAGGATCTCGAAGAAGAGCGACACGGAGATCGGCGCGCCGAGCTTCCAGAGCTCCCGCATGAACCCCCAGTCGATCTTCCGGGACCCCGCCCACCAGCTCCGGGCCGCGACGAAGAGCGCCGCCCCCATCAGGATCCGTACGGTGAGGCTCGCCCACGCGAGGCCCGCCTCCGCGAGCTTCGGGAACCCGTAGGCGCCGAAGACGAGGACGTAGTTCAGTGGAACGTTGAGGGCCGAGGCCCCGAGCGCCACGGCGTTCGCCGCGACGGTCTTCTCCTGGGACTGAAGGAACTCCTTCATGCCCTGATACAGGCAGAGGCCTAGAGATGAGACGCTCGTGATGACGAGGTACTCCTGGATGATGCCGTCGAGGTTGGCCCCGTAGCCGAGGAGCGGAACGAGCTTGTAGCTTAGGAACGTGAGGCCCGCGGAGACAACCGAGATGAAGAGGCTATAGCCGAGGACGGTCCAGAAGTATGGGCCGATGTCCTCGCCGTTGCCCCGCTTCTGCGCGAGGAGCGGGGAGATCGAGAACTGCATCCCGAGAAGCGATATCTGGATCGGATTCGCGATCGAGATCGCGAGCCCGATCGCTGCAAGGCACTCGCGCGAGTAGCGGCCCGCGATGACCATGTCGCCGGTGCCGATGAGCATGAGGCCCACCTGACCCAGGATGATCGGGAGCGCGAACTTCAGGAGCTCCGTAAGCGCGGAGCGGCGGGTTTGGGCGATCGTCACTCGAGGGTCCGCTCCTGGATGAACTGCTCGAACTCCTCCTGGAAGGCGAGGAGCCGGGGATCCGTAATCCGGTCGACGTAAAGGACGCCGTGGAGGTGGTCGAGTTC
>JBILTI010000285.1:0-3791 GCA_044371595.1 Bacteriovoracaceae bacterium | reverse complement strand
CCGTAAGATCTCTGACGGCGTTGGCGTCGAGCGTGTTTTCCCGTTCCACTCACCGGCCGTTGAAGGCGTGAAGATTATCTCTAAAGGTAAATCTCGCCGCGCTAAGCACAACTACCTCCGTGAGAGAACCGGTAAGGCAGCTCGCGTTGCGATCGATTACTCTCGGTAATCACAAACGTAGCAAACTCCGGAAGGGCCCCGTTAGGGGCCCTTCTTTTTTTTAGGGCGGTCAAAATGAAATCCCTCGTCTTGATTTTTGCGTTCTTCGCTCACCTCGCCGTCGCGCGGTCGCCGTCGCCGGTGGCCCCGCCGCTTCCCTCGGAGGGATCCGCCGTCGTTCCCGAACTCGCGAGGCCCGCGGAATCGCCGATCGAGGCGGTGGTCGAAACGGCGGCCCCGCTGCGCGAATCGCCGAAGGCCCCGGAGGGGAACCTTCCGGAGCCGATCCTCAAGACGAGGCCCGCGACCTCGCGGGACGCAAGGGCCTCATCGCTCGGCACGGTCATGGTCGGTTACCAGCTGATCACGAGCTGGCTTCCGTCCAAGAAGTCCCTCGGTTACACGCACATCTTCTCCGACCGCTGGTCCCTCGAAGGCGAGTACTCCTTCCAGACCATCGATACGCCGTTCATCGGCGTCGACCTGGGCGAGATCCGGGAACGGCGCTTCACCCTCCACGCCCGGCGCTACGTCGGAAACTCGTTCCACTTCACCTCCGGGGCGGTCTACAGCGCCTTCAAGGCCGGGCTCGGGAGCGACTTCCTGGACGACCTCGGGAACGAGCTCAACTCCGAGTTCAGCGCCGATAACCTCGGCGTGACCGCGGGCCTCGGCAACCGCTGGCAGTGGGACAACGGCATCACCCTCGGGGTCGACTGGCTCCGGCTGAACGTCCCGGTGCTCGAGACGCGGGTCGAGGACAACGTCCTTGACGACGTTCCCGGGGCCCGCGACCGGGAGGACGTGAAGGACGTGATCCGGACCTTCAACCGCATCCCCACCTTCGTGATCCTGGGGCTCAACCTGGGCTACACGTTTTAAGCTTTTTCCCGGAGACGAGTTCCGGAGAGATTTGGTATGACGGACGCGCATGTTCGAAGCCAAGTTCATCTCCGCGTATCCCCAGGAAATCATCGCCACCGACGAGGTCGGGCGAGGCCCGCTCTCGGGCCCCGTCGTCATCGGGGCCGTCCGGCTCCGCGTCTCCGATCCGGCGACGCTCACGGGCCTCCTCCGGACCCTCCGCGCCCGGGGGATCCGGGATTCGAAGGCCCTGACGGAGGGCGATCGAGCGCGGGTCCTCGGAAACCTCGGCGTGACCGACCGGAGCTTCCGCGACCCGGGCCGCCTCGAGCTCCGCGGCGTCGAACTCCGGTACCTCACGTGGGAGATGTGCCACGAGACGATCGACGAGATGAACATCCTCGCCGCGAGCCTCGCGGGAATGAAGGCCGCGGCCCTGGCGCTTTCGGATCCGAAGGATTCGCCGACGACGGTCTTTATCGATGGCCACCAGCGGCTCCGGTGGGAGACAACGGCCCCGTCCTGGACCGAGATCCCGGTGATCAAGGGGGACTCGAAGTCGGCGCTGATCGGCCTCGCGAGCGTGATCGCGAAGGAGAAGCGCGACCGCTACATGAGAGAGATGCATGACCGCTACCCGCACTACGGTTTCGCCACCCACTTCGGCTATCCGACCAGAGCGCACCGACGGGCGATCGAAGAGTTCGGGCCGTCCCCGATCCACCGGAAGACCTTCAAGGGCGTCCGGGAGTTCGTCCGGGGCTGAGCGCGAGCGCGGCCTCTCCCGGGAGTTCCACCGCCTCGGCGTTCCGCTCCTGGCGTCCCCGCAGCTCCTCCGCGACCGCGGCTTGGGCCAGCTCGATCTGGTCCGGCTCCGGAAAGTCCGCGGCGCCTGGAGGATCGAGGTCGTCGAAGTAAAGAGCTCGGGCACCGGGGGAGAGGCGCTGCTCCGAGGCCAGCGCTCAAGAATCATCGGCGCCGCGAACTTCCTCGCGGGAATATTCGGGCATCCGGTGAAGTTTCTCCTTTCGGTGGGCGCCGGTTCCCCGTAGAGTGGGGCGATGATCGAACTTAAGCTAGTGCGCTCGTACCCCCGGGAGCTGATCGCCCTCGACGAGGTCGGCCGCTCGCCGCTCTCGGGCCCGGTCGTGGTCGGCGCACTCCGCGTGCGCGTCCCGGACGCGGCCGTCCTGGAGACCCTCGTGCGCTCGTTCCGCCGGAACGGAGTCAAGGATTCGAAGGCGCTCTCCGGAGAGGCGCGGGCGCGGCTCCTCGAGAAGCTCGGCGTGCCGGCGCTGCCGTTCCGCAAGCGGGGGAGCTTCCGCTGGAAGGGCCTCGACCTCGCGTTCATCACCTGGGAGATGGATCACGCGGTGATCGACCGGGAGAACATCTACCGGGCCTCGCTCCGGGGTATGCGCGAAGCCGCGGCGTCGCTGCAGACCGGACCTCGGGACGAGGCCACGCTCCTGATCGACGGCCCGAGCACGCTCCGCGGGGACCGCGCGGAACCGTGGGAGGAGATCCCCCTGGTGAAGGGCGACGTCCGGTCCTCGCTCGTCGGCCTCGCGGCGGTCGTCGCCAAGGAGGCCCGCGACGCCCACATGCGGGAGATGCACGCGCGCTACCCGGGCTACGGCTTCGATACCAACGTCGGCTATCCGACCCGGGCGCACCGCCGGGCCATCGCCGAGCTCGGGCCCTGCCCGATCCACCGCCGGAGCTTCGGGACGGTGAGGGCGTACGTCGCTCCGGACGCGGGGACCGGATCCGTCGGGTAAGCTTTTTTTTGCAAAAAATTCAAAGATTCATTACTCTTAAGGAATGAGAAACTTCATCTGTCTCCTCCTCGTCGTGCTCATCTCCAGCGGTTTGGTGGCGCCACCGTCCGCGCGGGCGGAGCTCCCGCCGAAGGCCCGCGCGTTCCTCACGGTCACCGGCTACGGCACCGCCGGCGGCGCGCTCCTCGGGGCGGCGTCGATGGCCTTCGGAACCTCGTCGCGCGCGGTCGCGCAAGGCGCCTCCCTGGGCCTCTACGCGGGGATCCTCTTCGGGACCTACGTCCTCGTCTCTCACCACAATAAGCGCTACGGCTCCTACGACGACAACGCCTCGCCGTACCAGCGCTCGAGCGACATCTACAGCGACGAGTATTCGGAGGACGGCGGCGGGGGCGACGGCCAGGGGGAGAGCTCGAGCGGCGGCTTCTTCGACCGGTTCCAGGTGCTCCAGGAGAAGTTCCACGGCGCGGCGTTTAGCCTCGGCGGCAAAAAAAGAGGAGGCGCGTTGCCCCCTCTCCACGTGAATCTCTTTCAGTATAACTTCTAGTTTTCGAACGTCTGGCCCCGGTTGCCGAAGCGCGTGTTCAGCGTGTCGGTCTCGTCGGTGTCGAAGTTCATGAGTTCGGCGACGTAGTCGGCCTCGTTCAACGAGAGGAGGCGGAAGATCCTAAGGAACTCCGGCTTCACGTTCGAAAGGCTCACCGAAGCGCGGCGGTTTTCCTTCAGCGTCTTCAACGTCTCCACGAACTGGCAGATACCCGACGACCCGACGAAGTCGACGGCGCCGAGGTCGATGGTAATCCTTGAATTAGGATTGGCGTTTGCGATATTCTGGAGCTCGGTTCGGAGCGGAAGGGTGTGGTCGTAGTTCAGATCCCCCTGCATGTGAACTATGATGTTCCCATTAGCGTCGCGTAGAATGTTGGCCTTCATGGTCATGGGATCTCCTTGAGAATGGTTCGGCGTCCTGCCCTTCCTAATTTATCA
>JBILTI010000284.1:0-3805 GCA_044371595.1 Bacteriovoracaceae bacterium | reverse complement strand
CCGCCCACGCGAACCTCACGGCGTACATGACCCGCGTCGGCCAGCGGCCGAGCGTCGTCCGCGCGATGAAAGAAGAGGGCATGCTCTAAGATTCTTTTTCTCCGCCGCGGGCCCGCGCCCGCGGCCCCGTCGCGAACCTAATCTAGGTTCGCGATCACCGTCTCAGCGATCTCCCGGAGGTTCGAGCGCTCGAGCTCGTGCTTCGAGTGCGCGACGATCTTCACCCGGCCGGGGCGGAGCCAGGACGCCGTGAGCTGCGTCTCTTCGCTCGTCACCATCCGGTCCTGGTCCCCGAGGATCAGCGTCACTGGAAGGTCGAGGTCGGCGACGTCCTCCTTTGACAGGCCATCGAGGCGCTCGAGGTTCTGCATCATGTGGGCGGTCGCCAGGAGGAGGTGGCGCCAGTTCTCGCCGTGCTTGCCCTTCAGGGCCTCGACGAAGTGGGGAAACTTCTCCTCGAGATGCTCCGGGACGAGCATCGGAAGTTCCTTCTGGACCGCCTTCTCCGACCAGTTGAACTTGGTTCCGTAGGTGAAGATCCGCCGGAGCGGAGAGTCCGCGTAGTTCGCCGCGTGGTAGAGGGCGACGTAGCCGCCCATCGAGTAGCCGAAGACGGCGACGTCGGCGAGGGCGTGGGTTTTAAGGTAGGTTTCGAGGTCGCGGGCGAAGAGGTCGATCCGGAACTCGGCTGGGACCGCGGCCGGGGTCCCGTGGCCTGAGAAGTTGAAGGCGAGCGGTTCGAAGCCGCGCTCCCGGAAGATCGCCATCAGGGGGTCGAGGTCGCCCCGCACACCGAGGGCGCCGTGGAGGAAGAGGATCTTTGGGGTCGTTTTTTCCATCGTTGTCCAAGCTTTGTGAAGTGAGTTCCATTCTAGCCGATGGGATACTGATCTTAAAAGAGGTGTTGCATGAATCTTTTAATCGGGGTCCTGTTCCTCGCCGGCGCCCACGCCGCGACGCTGGTCTACCGGGGCGAGGCCCGGGTCGGCGGCGACCTCGTCTACCGCGAGCTCCATTCGGTGACGACCGACGACGTGGGCCAGGTCCTCCGGTCCGAGACGGTCTACGCCGATCCGGCCGGGGCAGAGCTCGGGCGCCTCGTCAACGACTACCGGACCGCGCTTCCTCTTCCGGAGCACGCGATGGAAGACCGCCGCGCCCGGAACCGGCACGGCGTGCGCTACGAGCGGGGGCGGCCCGTGATGTTCAACCGGGACGGCGACGCCGAGGAAACGAAGGCGCTGAACCCCGCGGACTATCCAGCCGCGGTCCTCGTCGGAGGCCAGGGCCTCCACTATTATCTCGTCGCGAACCTCGAGGCGGTGGTAACCAAGCGGGAGCTTCCACTCAAGTTTGTTATTCCGGGCCGATTAGACGTCTACGATTTCCACCTCCGCGTGACCGCCGCGACGCTGGAGCGGGTGGACTTCGAGATCGAGATCGACAATTGGCTCCTGAAGCTCTTCGCCCCCAAGCTCGCGCTCAGCTACGACCGGAAGCTCCGGCGGCTTCAGACCTACCGGGGGCTCTCCAACCTCCTGGACGCGCGGAAGAAGATGATGAACGTCGAGATTAAATATCGTTATGATTAATTTTCGTACATCCTGATTGGTTTTCGCCGAGGGGGGGGAGTAGAATATTCCCTATGCTGCAAGACATCCTCGCCTCGATCCGCCAGAAGCTCCCGCTCCAGAACCCGCTCCACGCGTTCGTCCACAACAACATCCTTCAGACGTTCGAGCACCGGGACTTCCACGAAGCCGTCGCCGAGGCCGGGAAGCTCTACCGCGCGCGGCCTTACTGGCCGATCTTCCGCTACGTCGAGAAGTACGCGGAGAAGAAGATCAGCGACGACGACGTCTCCCGCGCGATCGACCACTACGGGGCCCGGCACGCGCCGATCCTGTCTCTTCCGCTTCTGGGGATCGCCCCCCGCGACTACTTCTACCGGCTGATGTTCTCCGAGCTCTCGTTCAACGACGACGAGACGCAGCCGGAGATCGCCGACCGGGACCTCTGGGAGCGGTGCCGGGAGAAGACCGACGGGGCCTCCCTGGTCCTCTCGCGCTCCCGGCGCTTCCTCCGGGCCCGGGAGTACTGGGAGAAGTACCACGACGAGAGCTACGCCCTGAGCCTCCACCCGTTCGCGATCCGGCTCATATCGAGCTACCTCGACCAAGGCCAGAGCTTCTGGGCAAACCCGTTCCGCGGGGAGGGGTTCTGGGCCTACTTTCTCTACGACGTTACCGCGCAGGGGCCCTATGCCACGGGCTGGGAGAAGGTGCTCGCCGGGAAGGTGGAGGCCTGCGGGGAGCTCCCGCCAGAGGCGGTCATCGAGGCGGAGCTCCGGCGTACCGGGCTCCCCGTCGACCAGTGGGAAACGTACCTCCTCGAGATCCTCTTCGACCTCAAGGGCTGGTCGGGAATGGTGAACAAGCTCGAGACCGAGCCGTGGCAGGCCCCGGTGAAGGCCCCGGCGATCCGGCTCGTGGACTACCTCGCGGCCCTCGTGCTGATGGAGGCCGCGATGGACGCCTTCCACGGGGAAGCGCAGTCGATCGAGCTGGCGCTCCTCTACGGCCGCCGCGAACCGCTGGAACTCAAGGGCTTCCAGCTCGCCGTGGCCCTCTACCAGATCACCCGCTCGTTTCGTCCCCCGGAGCACTGGCTGCGGGACCGCGCGCCGGCGGAGCTCCTGACCCTCGTCGACGAGATCGACGCCTCGGAGCACCGGGACCGCGTGCGGCTCTGGCACGAGGCCTACGAGCATCACTTCTACCGGGAGGCGATCGACGCGCTGAAGGCCCGCGGTGCCGCGCCGCCGGCTCCGGCCACCCCGGCGGCGCAGATCCTCTGCTGCATCGATGACCGGGAGGAGTCGTTCCGGCGCCACCTCGAGGAGGTGGACCCGGAGCTCGAAACCTTCGGCGTCGTCGGCTTCTTCGGGATCGACATGAACTTCGTGAGCGTCAAGAACAAACGGCCCGTGGCGCAGTGCCCGCCGGTCGTCACGCCGTCGCGGGTCGTCCGCGAGGTGGCCGTGACCGACGCGGCGGCGTTCAAGCGCTGGAACTTCTTCCGCGGCACCAGCGACCTCGGTCTCTACTACCACTCCCGGACCCTCTTCCGCGGCTTCCTCGCGACCCTCGTCCTCGGCGTCGCGAGCCTCGTTCCGATGGTCGTCCAGGTCTTCTTCCCGGAGCACAACAAGTTCCTCCGACGCAAGTTCGCGGGCCTCTTCGGGCGGGAACCGGAGACGGAGCTCGCGGTCTGCGGCGGCGAACACGGCGTGGGCTATTCCCCGGCCGAGCAGGCGCAGATCGTCCTCGCAGTGATCCGCATGTGCGGCCTCCGGGACCTGGCACCCCTCGTGGTCCTCCTCGGACACGGTTCGTCGAGCAACAACAATCCGTTCCGCCAGGCCTACGGCTGCGGCGCCTGCGGCGGCAACGCCGGTATCCCGAACTCCCGCGCCTACGCCAAGATGGCCAACGATCCGCTCGTCCGCGCGGAGGTCGAGAAGCTCGGCTTCCGGATCCCCGCGGAGACGTTCTTCGTCGCGGGCTTCCACGACACCGCCACCGACGAGGTCCTCTACATGAACGAACGCGCCCTGCCGGAGCGGCTCCGCGCTGTCTTCGAGCGGGTGAAGGGGAGCCTCCGCGCGGCCGCGGAGCTCAACGCCTTCGAGCGCTGCCGGCGCTTCTCCTCGTTCGACGAGGCCCTTGGCCCGGCTGGCGCGCTCCGGCACGTCCGCGAGCGCGCGCACGACATCGCCCAGCCGCGGCCCGAGTACGGCCACTCC
>JBILTI010000282.1:0-3819 GCA_044371595.1 Bacteriovoracaceae bacterium | reverse complement strand
GACGTCGGTCGCGGCCGAGCGGTTCGTCGCCTTCTCGGCGCGTGCGCCGGCGCGGTCGACGTGGCCCTGCTTCCCCGGGGCGGAAGAGACGACGGAGAGCCAGACCACGTCCTTCTCCGTGTATTTTTTCTGGAGCGCCTGCATGTTCCCCGAGTCGTAGTGCTTCCGGACGAACGGGCAGCCGTGGTTCAACCACTCGAGGACGACGACCTTGCCCTTGAGCGACGAGAGCGACACTTCTTTTTCGAGACCCGGGAGCGTGAAGTCGGGCGCCGGCGCACCGGCTTCGAGGGCGCGGGCGGAGAGGCTAAAGAGCGCGAGGCAGGCAACCAGCAGTTTCATCGAGGACTCCTTCGAGGTTAAGGGATTTCTGAAGGGCCACGTCTGTCAGGGCCACGGCGAGGAAGCACACGAGGTCGTCCTTCTCCCCGGCCGTGAGCGCGAGGCCCCGGTTCAGGATCGGCGAGAGCGTCCGTTCCTTGTTCTCATTGTTAACCGGATCCGTGTTCGCGGCAAGGGGGCCGTTATAGTTCGGGTGCCGGGGGGCCAGCGGAAGTTCCGGAGGTTCGCGACGGGGTCGTTGTAGTGGTTGACCACCTCGCGGAGGGTGCGGAAGACGCCCGAGTGCATGTACGGCGCCGTGACGCCCGCGTTCCGGAGCGCCGGAACCTTAAAGCGGTAGTTCGCGAGGCCCCGGTCGTCGGCGCCGAGCCCCGGTACGCCGATGTTCTCGAAGCCCTGGTTCGTGAAGTGGTTTCCGTTGTGGCAGAAGGTGCAGTTGGCCTTCTCGTGGAAGACGACGGCGCCGCGCTTCATCCGCGGCGTGAGCGCGGCCTTCCGGCCCCGGAGGTAATGGTCCCACGGCGTGTTCACGGCGGCGAAGTCGTGGCGCATGAACTCGGCGAAGGCGTTACCGACGTGGGCGATGTTATACGTCGCGACCCCCGGGTAGGCCCCGCGGAAGAGCCGCCAGTACTCGGCGGCCGCGGGGCCCGAGAAGATCTTCTTCAGGACGAAGTCCCAGGCCTCGAGCCGGGTCAGCGTCGACTCCTTCCCGAGCATCTCCTCGGGAGAGGTGAGGGGGAAGACGCTCATCACCGCCAGCGGCGACTCGAAGGTCTTCACGACGTCGGCGAGCTCCGGCGCCTCGCCGTTGAACTTCGGCTCCGGTGTCCGCAGGTGCCCGAAACGCACGACCTGGACTCGGCCGTCCCAGAAGAAGCGGCGGAAGCCCGGGAGGCCCAGGTTGTAGATGTTCTGGGAGTGCCGGGCGAGGACGAGACCGTCCTTCTGCAACCGGCGGGCGCCGATGCCCTGGCCCCCCTCGCCGATCCCGAGCGGGAGGCCGTCGCCGGAGAAGCCCTCGTGGGAGTGGCAGCTTTCGCAGCTGATGTTGTTCTTGCCGGAGAGGCCCTGGTCCTTGAACAGACGGGCCCCGAGCTCGAAGAGGGGTCTCCGCTTCGCGGGAACCTCGAGGGACCGGTACTGGAAGCGCTCGATGTACTCGTCGATGTGGGTCGAGTTTTGGGCGTAGGAAGAGAGCGAGATCATAAGCAAGATCGGAAGTAGATGCATCGTTTACCTTATTTGAGAATATTCGGAAAAGCATAGTGTTTGACACGCCAAACAGCAAGCCGAAAAATGTCGCAACTCCGCGTTGTCAGCCTCTTTTTGGGGCCTATCCGAATGTTTTACTATATAGTGAAGCAATATTTTTTTGATCAGCTCCAGAGGAGAATCCGTGGGACGTAAATGGAACAACATTAAGATGAAGAAGGCCGCGCAGGATAAGGCGCGCTCGCAGAGCTACACCAAGGTGCTGCGGGAGATCCTCATGGCGGTGAAGAATGCGGGCCACGCCGAGGTCGAGGCGAACTTCGCGCTCAAGATCGCGCTCCAGAAGGCGAAGGAAAACAACGTCCCCCGGGACAACATCGACAAGGCTATCAAGAAGGGCCTTGGCCAGGACGGCGCCGTGATGGAAGAGATCAACTACGAAGGCTACGGCCTCGACGGCGTGGCCGTCTTCATCGAGGCGGCGACCGACAACCCGACGCGGACCGTGAGCAACGTCCGCTCGTACTTCAACAAGTACGGCGGCGCCCTCGGGACGCCGGGGTGTCTCCAGTTCGTCTTCGAGCGGAAGGCGACGTTCACGATCAAGGAAGAGAACATGAACAAGCTCTCGACCGACGAGCTCATGATGGAGCTCATCGACTTCAACATCGACGACGTCGAGCTCGACGACGGCTTCGTCACGGTCAAGGCCCCGACCGACGCCTACCACGATGTCTACAAGAAGCTCGAGGAGTTGAAGATCAAGCTCGAGGACTCGGGCCTCGAGCGCCTGCCGCTCAACACTAAGGAAGTCTCGAAGGAGAGCTTCGATAAGATCCAGAAGCTCATCGACGCGCTCGAGAGCGACGACGACGTCACGAAGGTCTACCATAACCTCGAATGGAACGAGGCCTTCGCTGAGTAAGAGGAACCCCGGCGCCGGGCCGTCTGGCGCCGCACACGCAAAGGACTGTGCATGTATCATTCGGAAATCATCGGCTGCGGGATGTACGTTCCCCCCGGCATCGTAACTAACCACGACCTTGAGAAGCTCATGGACACGTCCCACGACTGGATCGTCCAGCGCTCGGGGATCGAGGAGCGCCGCTGGGTCGCTCCCGAAGTCACGACCACCGACCTGGGCCTCGAGGCCGCCCGCGCGGCGATCGCCGACGCGGGGATCGACAAGGGCGAGATCGACTGCATCCTCTTCGCCCACATCTCGCCGGACCACGACTTCCCGGGGAACGCCTGCTTCCTTCAGCCGAAGCTGGGCCTCACGGGGATCCCGGCGATCGACGTGCGCCAGCAGTGCTCGGGGTTCATCTACGCGATGAGCATCGCCGACGCCTTCATCAAGTCGGGCCAGTACAAGACGATCCTCGTGGTCGGCGCGGAGATCCACTCGAAAGGCCTCGACAAGACGACTCGGGGCCGCGACGTGGCCGTGCTCTTCGGCGACGGCGGCGGCGCCATCGTCATGCGCCGGAAGGAGGTCGCCTACCCGAAGCGCGATTCGTTCATCTATTCGACGCACCTCTTCGCCGAAGGCCAGAACGCCAAGGAACTCTGGATCGAGGCGCCCGGCATGGCCCTCGGGCCGAACCGGATGGACGCCGCCATGGTCGAAGCCGGGAAGCACTTCCCCTTCATGAACGGGAAGAAGGTCTTCGCGAACGCCGTGAAGCGCCTCTGCGAGTCCACGCTCCTGGCCCTCAAGGCGAACGACCTCACCCTCGACGACATCGATCTCTTCCTCTTCCACCAGGCGAACATGCGGATCAACCAGATGGTCGCGAACGAGCTCAAGATCCCCGAGGACAAGGTCTTCAACACGATCCAGAAGTACGGAAACACGACGGCGGCGACGATCCCGATCGGGATGGCCGAGGCGTCGAAGGCGGGGAAGCTCAAGAAGGGGAGCCTCGTCGCGAGCGCGGTCTTCGGCTCCGGTTTTACCTGGGCGAGCGCGGTCTACCGCTGGTAGGCGGCGCTTAGGCGGACTTCTTTCCTGGTTCCGGCTCGAGGAGCTCCGGCAGGGCCTCGCGGAAGAACGCTTCGAGCGCCGCATCGAAGCCCCGGTGGAAGGCCCGGACTTCGTCGTCGGACATCTCCGGGAGATCCCGGTGATTCTCCGCGCGCGCGAGGAGTTCGTACTTTAAGCGAAAGAGTTTTTCCAAGGTCATGCCGTCGTATCGACGGCCCAACCCTTGGACATTAGCCCGACGCCCCTCTAGAATGGTCGAAATCCTCTGGAGGAAC
>JBILTI010000283.1:0-3819 GCA_044371595.1 Bacteriovoracaceae bacterium | reverse complement strand
GCTCCTCGCGACTTCCATTCTTGTCCTCGGCTACTCCCACCTCGTGGGCCCCTTTGGCCAGGCTTTAGATTTGGGCCTCCGCGAGTGGGAAGCCGTGGTGGCCACCTACGGCTCCTGCGGGTGCATCGGAACCTGGTGGATCAAGGGGAAGGCCACGTGCTGCGGGTACTTTGAAAAGTCGCCGGCGAACGTCGAGCGCCGGGCGCCGACGCATCCGACGCCGAAGCTCGACGAGCTCCTCGAGGAGCACCGGCCTGTCGTCGTCGTGAACCTTTCGACCAACTACGTTAACGTTCCCGCGGAAGCCGCCGTCGTCGCCGACCTCCGGGCGATCGCGGGAAAGATCAGCGCGGCGGTGACGGGGTCGACTTTGGTTTCCCCGCCGAGATTCCCATCGCCCGCGCCTGGGCGGCGGCGTTTCTGAGGTCCCTTCCGTGAAGGCCCCGAAGAAGGTCGTCGAGGCGATCTACGGCCAGGTCACCGTCGGTTCCCTGCTCCGGGGCTACCGCCACAACAACGAAGTCGGATTGGACGACCTCGCGAAGACGCTGAAGCTCCCCAAGGCCGACCTGCAGAAGATTGAGGCCGGAAAGAAGCGGTTGACGTTGAAGGAGGTCGTCGCGATTAACCGGAAACTCGACGAGCCGGTCGCCCTCTACGCCCGCGTCTGGTGCGAGGAAGAGGTGCGCGCGGCGGGGCTCGAGTTCGACGACGTCGTCAACGTCATCTGACTACTGTATTCGTTCGACGAGCTGGCCGACGTCCCGTTCCGAGCAGCGCTGGCCGTTACAGAGGAAGCTGACGGTGAGCCGGTGCGTCTCCGTCGATCCACCCGCTCTCCGCTCGGAGATCTCGACGTTATAGTGCGCGCCGGTTTCCCGGTTCCAGGCGAGGTGGACCCGGGCCGAGCCCCGGTCGTTGCTCGTTTCCCAGCCGACGGTCCGGCCGCCGGCGGCGTGCGGCCTCCAGCCGTCGGCGCCGGGGGTGCGAAAGCCCAGGTCCTCGAAGGCGGGGAAGCGATGGACGTAGGAGCGCGCCTGGTCGATGTTCGCGAGGTCGATCCGGGGGACGGCCCGGGTTGCGCGGAGTTCGCGGCTCGTCCGAACGAAGCTCTGCGTGTCGAGGTAGTCCGCGGCCCGTTCGTAGTCCCGGCAGCGAACGGCGGCGGCGTCGGTGACGGCGGCGGCGGCGAAGAGAACTAGAAGATACATTCCATAACCCCCGTTACAAGGTCCGGCAGATACCGCGTGGCTAACTTGTTAAGCGTGTCGACTAGAAGAATCGGGACCCGCGAGGTCGCGAGCCGCTGGAAGAAGTCCGGGGGGATGTGCGTCAGCTTCCCCGCTTGTTGGAGCATCAGGAAGACGCGATCGAGCGTCGTGAGCCGCCGGATGTACTCTTCGGCTCGGAAGAGGAGCTGGCCTACGCCGGCCCCGCCCGCGAGGATCGCGATCACGGCGTCCGCCCCCAGGCCTCCGAGGAACCCGCAGAGCATGTGGACCTTCGTCTCGGTCGGAAGCTGCGCGATGGAGGACGCCATGCTCTTGATCCGGGAATCGAAGTTCGCGATGAAGCGTTCGAGGTTCCGGACCTCCTGGACGCGCCGGTCCCAGAAGGCGCGGGGGTCGGTCACGAGGTTCCGGATTCCATCGACGAGGTCGCCGACGCGGCCTCCGGTGGACCCCCAGATGCCCTGGAGGAAGTTCGAGATGCAGCGGAACGAACCCTGGACGAAGGAGGAGCCGTAGAATGCCTGGAGCTGCTCGAGGCCCCGGGCCGTGGGCCGGCCTTCGATCCCGCTGCAGTCTTCGACACCGTAGGCGCGGGGCAGGGGAGTCAGCTCGTTCCAGAGCTTGCGCCAGACCGTCGTCGGCGCCAGGTTGCGGCGGATCTCCTCTTCGGTGATTCCGACGAGGGCCATCGAGTAGTAGGTGCTGGCCGACTTCGGAATCTCGAGGATCAGGTAGCCCTTGGCCCGGATGATCCGGAGCTCCGGGAGCGCCGCCGGTACGTCCCGCATGAGGAGCAGCTGGCGGGAGAGGGTTTCGTTCGCGTACATCGTGTGCACGCCGAGGAAGTTGTAGGGATGGCCCTCAGAGACGAGCTCGAGGCCCAGCGCATGAGCGAACTTTTCTTCTTCGAACGCCCGGAGGAGCGGAGAGGCGAGGATCAAGACGAGGGCGAGGACGCCGCGGATAATCATCCGTCGATTTTAACGCTCTTTAACCGTCGGCGGGACGAAGCAAATCTTGCCTTGCCAGAATCGTCTTAAGGAAAGATTTGTGTCGGCCTCTTTGACGGCGCCGGTCGGGTATCGCTAGTCTTGCGGCCATTAAGGAGCATTCCCATGAGTATCCTTGCCCTTTCCGCGGTTCCCCTGGCTCGTAAAGTTTTCGGCCACGGGGTTCGTCTCCCGGGAATGGGCCCGGTCGGAGAAGTGCGAGGTCTTCGAGGCCGAAACGTTCCTGACCCTGACGTACCCCGGAAACTCCGTCACCTACCAGTTCCAGTTCCACAGCGCGGAGCCGGTCGACGAGCTGATCGCGCGGGCGCTGCTCGGGCCCGTGAGCGCCGAGCCGAACAACCTCTGCGACGGGCCCGTCACGAGCGTCCGCGTGGCCCTCGCTAAGGAAGGCGCGGACCTTGAGGAGATCCTCCTATATCACACCGGCGGCTGCGGGATGCCGAAGCGGATCCGGCGCGGGCCCTATTCGAGCGCCCTGCTCGACATCGCGAGCACCTTTTGCCCTACCACGCACTAGCGGCCCTGCTGCTCCTGCTGGCCCCGATCGGTCGCACCGCCGCCGTCCCGGCCGACCAGACCGAGGCCCTCGCGGCGGTCCGCGAAATCCTGAAGGTCCTGAGCTACGAGCGGCCCGCGGCGGGGACCTTTAACATCGGGAACTGCGACGGCGACCCCGGCACCTGGGTGCGGGCCGCGCTGACGAGCACCGGCGTCCAGAAGACCTACCGGTTCCGCGACGGCTGCGACGTCGAGGGTACGTTCGCCGCGAGCTTCTACGACGCCTTCCCGCTCCGGCTTAAGGTGCGAAACCTCCGCGCCTTCACCACCGCCGCGCTCCGGGTGAAGCTCCGGATCCGGCAGGAGGCGCGCGGGATCAGCTTCCGCTTCGAGGTCCCCGACGGCGCCCTCGTCTCGCCGTTCCACACGGTGACCTTCGCCGCCGACTACGAGGCGACCGTCGATCCGCACGCGGGGGTCGTGAAGGCCGAAAGTGAAACCGGAACGGTCCGGCTCCGGGCGTTCCGCGGAAGGCCAGCCGCGGGAACGACGCAGTTAAGGTTCAAGTGAACGTATAAAGACGATCTTAAGCCCCGCGCCTAACCGCCGTCGATCACGAAGGCCGCCAAGAATCCGAGCGCTGCCGCGGATCTCCGCCGCCAAAAACTTTTGATAGAGCGTTCGTTTCCAACGTCGCGAGTTGTGACGCATTTTTGATTTTCAGCGAACCCGCTGATCAGAAGTGCTACGCTCGATCAACTCTTTTGATCCCAACCCCAACGAGAGACACGGAACATGAGCCTGGACTATCAGAAAATGAAACAGAAAACTCAGGACGACGCTCTTGTAGAAGCTCCGGCGCGCTCCGGAAGGACCTGCATCCGCAGTTCCTCGACCAGGGCCTCAAGAAGATGCGGGACCTCGAGGCCCAGCACATAGGCTTCCTCGGGGAGAAGATCGCGGACCCGGCCAAGCGCGAGCGCTTCGGCGGCTTCCAGAAGTCCTACTACGAGACGTTCTACGCCGAACGGTTCCTGCCGGGGCGGACCGTCGCGGGCGAGGTGAAGTAGGGGAGC
>JBILTI010000387.1:0-3004 GCA_044371595.1 Bacteriovoracaceae bacterium | reverse complement strand
CGAGAAAACGTGGAACCACCTCCTCACCCTAGCGAAGGGGGAGTACATCAAGACGATCTGCTCAGACGACCTCCTCGAGCCAACCTGTGTGAGCGACTCCGTCCGGGCCCTCGAAGAGCACCCGGAGTGCATCATGGCCTTCTGCGGGAAAAAGATCATCGACCCCGAGGGGCGGGAGTTCTTCGCGCCTCTGGTTTCCGCCGATTACTTCAGCGGAATGTCGTCTCTCGAGATCATGCGCCGGGGCCTCCTCCGGGGAACTAACCTAGTCGGGGAACCGAACAACGTTCTCTTCCGCGCGCGGCTTCTGGATTACGGGATCCGGTACCGGTTCGAAAACTATTGGATGGTCGATCCGGACTTCTACATCCAGCTCGCCCAGCTGGGGCCGTTCGCCTACGTCCCGAAGCGGCTCACTGCCTTTCGGATATCTCCGAAGTCCTGGAGCGTGATCTACTCCTACAAGCAGGCGTCGTCGTTTCTCCGTTACGTCAAGCGTGACGACATCCGATCGCTCTTCGGCTTCAGCAGCTCGGAGCTCGCGGTCTGTACGCTCAACGCCTTTAAGCTGCAGCTCCTGCGACAGGCCTACTACGTGATCGTCCTCGTCCGAGCGTTTTTCTACAACCTTTTCCGGAAAGCACCGTGACTCCGGAGTTCCGGCGCCGCCTCGTAACCGGGGACGCCGCGCTATTCGCGCTCCTCTTCTTCGTCGTCCTCGTCACCTGGGACCTCGTCCTCGGTTCCCCGCTGACGGTGTTGTTCGGCAAGTCCGACACGGCGGGCCTCGTTGCCCACTACATCGAGATGGTCCGCGCGGGTCCCTCGGCCTCGGCGTTCCTCTATTCGAACACGCGTTTCGCGGGGACCGTCACGGGCCCAGCGGATTTCCCTGTCTATCTTCAGCTCTTCGCGCTGATCGGGATACACCCGATCCTGGCCGTCGACCTTTCGATGGTCCTCTCCCAGTCCCTGGTGGCGTTCTTTACGGTGACCATTCCGTTGCTCCTAACGGGCCGATCCTGGTCGCGCGAGCCCCTCGCTGTGCCGCTCGCCCTGACCGCCGCCTTTCTCCCGGCCCTCGCCTGGCGACTGGTCTACGGACACCTTAACATGGTCTGGGGACTCCTCTGGGCCATGGCGCTTACCTACCTCCTAATCGCCGGGGCCCGGCGCCGGTTCACGTTGACCGGTGGCGTCCTCTCCGTCCTGGCGCTGACGAACGCTCTTCAATGCATTAACCTGCTTCAGCCGATCGTCTACGGCGCCCTGATCCTGATCGCCGTGGCGGCCGCGGGAGTGCGGACGCTCCGAGCCGCGCCCCGGAAACGCGAGGCGCTCATAGTCGTCTCCGTCGTCGTCGCCGGCTGCGTCGTCTTCTCCCTAAACCACGTCGCGAACATCCTCGTCTTTGTCCGCGCGCTCGCGCGGAGCACCGGCGACGCCATCATCTATAGCTACAACGTTCAGACGGCCCGGGACTTTCTCTCCTCGCTCTTTTACTCGTATTCCACCATGCCGTTGGAGCGAAACTTCTTCCTCCTCCACGAGACGAACCTCGGCTACGGTGTCCTGCCGCTGATCATCGCGGGATTCGCGGTCATCGCAAAACGGCACCGGCTTCTGCTGCTGAACGGCTCGCTCTTTCTCTTCGGAATCGTCCTGAGCGCGAACGTACCGGGTCTCAGCGACGGAGTCCTCGCGCTCCTCCCGATCCTGAAGTCGTTCCGCTGCCCCTCTCGGATCTTCTTCCTGCTTACGTACCTCCAGCTCCTGTGCCTGTCTTACCTGGCGTTCACCTCCGGTCTCCACGTCGGCCGGACCGGAACCTATCTCCTCTACCTCGCCGCTGCGGTTACGATCGGGGTTCCGCTCGGGATCGCGCTCCCGCCGGACGTGTTCCTGATCCCCCTTGCCTCGCTGCTCCTCATGGCGCTCGCGAGAAAGTCCCTCGCTCCGACGCTCGTTCCAGCGGCCCTCGGCGTCTTCCTCGCGCTCAACGTCCTCGGCTTCCGCGAACGGATTCCGGCGGACCGGCCTGACCTCGACGCCCTCGAACGGGAACAGAAGTTCTTCGTTATCTTTCCGGGCCTCGCGCAGAACCTCCTCGAACACAGTACCTCGCAGGTCTACAGCCCGGTCTTCGGTATGAACCAGGCCGCGGCCTACGGCTTCTCCTCGGTCGACGGCTACGCGTACCCGCAGCGCCGATTCATCGAGCTCATCCGCGCGCTCGTACCCGAGACTCCGCTAACCCAGAACCAGTTCTCGATCAACTCGCGGAGCCCGTTCTTCCCGCTCTTTGTTAATCTCTTCAACGTCACCGGCGAGATCACCGCGGGCGACGCAGGATATTCGTTTAAGCGGCTCCGCGAGAGCACTCCCGTTCACCGACCGGCCTCGGTCCGCGTCGCTGAATCGCCGCTTCCGGTGATCCGCGAATTCCTGGGTCCTCCGAGCTCGCATTCCGTGGCGTTCGTGGGCCCGGAATTCGCGCCGCGGTTCGAGAAGTACGCGCCCTGTACGGAGGCGCGCCTTGAGCGCCAGACGAGCACCCGTGCGGTTCTGGACGTCCGCAGCGGCACCGGAACCTGCCTCCTCGTCCTCCCGACCCAGTTTAGCGACTTCCTCGTCGCTTCCGCCGGCGAACGGACGTTTCCGGTCATCCCCGTGAACCAGGTCATGACCGGGATCGTGGTAGAGGACTACGCCGGCACGATTGCGCTTTCACCAAAATCCGCCCTCGGCGGCGAAACCTTCTTCCGGATCGCGGGCGTTCTCCTCATCGTCGGCGGATTTCTCTTTGCGCGCCGGCGCCGGAGCACGCCATGCTGACCCTCTCGGAGATCGTCGAAACCTTCAACCTCACCGCCCACCCCGAAGGGGGCGCGTACCTCGAAACCTACCGGTCCGCGGCGTTCGCCCGTTTACCCGGATTCGACGACTACCGGTCCCTCGCCACGGGGATCTATTTCCTTCTACGGGCCGGGGAATTTTCCTCGCT